>CAYGNS010000344.1:0-3717 GCA_964351295.1 uncultured Gammaproteobacteria bacterium | reverse complement strand
CGGGCACCATAAAGCCAAAAGTGAGGGGGATGCTCAGAATTAGCATGGCGACGAGCCATTGCACGCCGCGCAGAGGCTTGCCTACGGGCTTGGTATGTTGGTTCTTTAACTCATAGCGCGCTTTGCGTCGAGAATATTTCTCTAATAACACCAGTAGGGCGATAAAGCTTAGTAAAGCCAGCGATAATTGTGCTGCGCCTGCCGAGCTGTTTAAACCGTTCCAGGTACGATAGATACCCGTGGTGAATGTATCCACGCCAAAGTAGCTCACCGCACCGAAGTCTGCCAATGTTTCCATCAGCGCGAGCGAAACACCGGCCACAATAGCCGGTCGCGCCAAGGGCAAGGTCACGCGTGTGAGTCGCTGCCAAGCACTGTAACCTAACAGTTGAGCGGTAGCGCTGAGATTGGGTGATTGGCTAATTAGAGCCGCCCGCACCAATAGATAAACGTAGGGATACAGCACCAGAGAGAAAACGACTATCGCGCCGCCTAAACTGCGAATCTCTGGAAACCAATACTCCCCAAACACTAACCCAAATTGCTGGCGAATAAACGACTGAACCGGTCCGGCGATATCGAGTATGCCCGTGTAAGCATAAGCAATAATGTAGGTGGGTACGGCAAGAGGTAACAGCAGCAGCCAGCTCCAAGTTTGTTTGCCCACGAATTCGTATTGACTGACGATGTAAGCGGTGGACACGCCGAGCAGCAAGGTGCCGGTGGCCACACCGAGCATTAGCCAGATGGAAGTGTTGATGTAATTGGGTAAGACAGTGTTGGCCAAATGTGACCAAACTTGCGAGGTTGCTTGACCCGAAAAACTCAAACCAACCAAAGACAGCAGCGGAAAGATCACGATGGCGGCGATCGTCAACACCGCAACTCGCATAAATAGGCGCTGCATGTTAATCAAATAAAGCGGATAGGTGATTTAAACAAAGCTAATAGTATAAACCAGGCCATCTCTTTGTGAGCTTAACTAGCGCCAACCAGCTTTATCCATCAACATCACCGCTTGCGGGTTGCGTTCGCCAAGTTCGGAAAGATCGAGCGAGTCGGCTTTAAATGAACCGAACCCCTGTAAAATGGGATGCAGCTCAATGCCTTCGCGAATTGGGTATTCAAAGTTCACATTGGCGTAAATTGCCTGTGCGGTATCCGACGCTAAAAATTCCAATAGTGCGAGCGCGTTGTCTGGATTGGGGCTGTGCTGGGCTATGCCCGCACCGCTTACGTTGATATGTGTGCCATTGCCCTCTTGGTCTGGCCAGACGACGGTGACGGCTTGCGCTGCGGCTTGCTCCTCTGCGGGGCTGGTTGCGCTGAGCATCCCTGCCAAGTAATAAGTGTTGGCGACGGCGATGCCGCACTGCCCTAGAGCCGCAGCTTTAATCTGATCCCGATCGCCGCCTTGCGGTTTGCGTGCGAAATTAGCCACTAAGCCGGTAGCCCATTCGAGCGGATTACGTATGATTTGCGAGCCGAGATTATTGGAGCTTAAGTCCTTTTCACTATTCGCTATGATGCTCGCTACCATCGATTGATTATAAATATTGCTCGATGACCGTATGCAAATTTGTTGGGCAAAGCGCGGATCGGCAAGGTCTGCGTAGCTGTTAGGCCGATCGTTCGTTGGCGTATTTGCGAGGTAAGTATTGCTTAACATCAGCGGTCTCGCTCGCACGGATAAACCAAACCATTGATTTTCGGGATCGCGCAGGTGCGCGGGAATGAGTTTACTTAGCGTGCTTGAGTCTACCGTTTGCAGCACACCAGCTTGTTTGGCTCGCCATAGACGGCCAGCATCGGTGGTGAGTAGCACATCCACTGGCGAATTTTGTGCTTCGCTTACAATACGGTTCAGCAGCGCATCGGCTTCGCCCGAGATGATGTTAACGCGAATGCGCGTTTGTTCGGTGAACGCGTTGAGTAGCGGGCGAATAAGCTCTTCTTGTCGAGCGGAATACACGTTCACCTCACCTGGGTCGTTGCTCGCCGTTGAGGAGGGCGCGTTGGCAGCAACCGCGACCACGTTGGAAGGCTGTTTGGTATCGTCCGTGGCTGTTACTGCGGCGATGCCGACGAGCGAAAATGTGATGCTTGCAAGAACTAAAAAAAAGAAGCGCATGATGGTTTCCAATAAATAAAGGGTGTAGTTTGGTGATTAAAGTTGAACACCGAAAGGTCAGTCTAACACCTTAAATGAGAATAATTCGCATTCTCTTATAATCATTTCACCAATGCAACAAAATCCGATATCGATACAATTACTTATTGGCCAGCGATATTGTTTATACTAGCCGCGTACCGCAAAACCGATCCTATTTGTTTTGCAAGAGCATTGATCGGTGCGAGCAAATCTAACTATTCTTTACACCTTCTTCAGAGGACTACTATGAGCGAAGCACCTGACAACCTTATCTACGCGGCCTCCCACGAATGGGCTAAACAACTAGGCGATGATGTTATCGAAGTGGGAATCAGTGATTACGCCCAGCAGTCACTCGGTGACGTGGTGTATGTTGAATTGCCAGAAGTCGGTCAGGAAGTGACGGCGGGGCAAGAATGTTGTGCCGTTGAGTCGGTTAAAGCCGCGTCAGATATTTATGCGCCGGTAAGCGGCACCGTTATTGAAGTGAATACTGCCCTAGCGGATGAGCCTGAATTATTAAATGAATCACCGTTTGCAGACGGCTGGATGTTCCGTATTAAAGCGAGCGACACGCAAGAATTAGCCAACCTTATGTCGGCCCAAAGTTATCTTGCGCAATTAGACGACTAAACGAGCACAAAATGCAGCGTTAGTCATGTCACTTCTCACTTGAGTCGAGCTTAATCAAACTAGGCGGAGCTACAGGAAGGTGTGTTTCTGCACACAGCTCCTATTGCAGCTCCCAATTACGACGCGCCTATAGCGCGCTCAATGCCAACGTCTTATGAAAACCCTGATCAGCGGTTCCATGGCCTTCGACACCATTATGGTATTCGAAGACCATTTTAAAAATCACATTTTACCTGACCAAATTCATATTCTAAACGTGTCGTTTTTTGTACCGAATATGAAACGGCATAACGGTGGTTGTGCCGGTAACATCGCTTTTACCCTGAAAATGCTTGGTGGTGACCCAGCCATTATGGCCACAGTCGGCGAAGACTTTGCGCCTTACGCCGCATGGCTTGAGCAGCACGCAATTAGCACGCAACACATCACTACCGTGGTCGACACATTTACGGCCCAAGCTTTTATCACGACCGATCTCGACAATAATCAAATAAATGCGTTTCACCCCGGTGCGATGTCATTTGCCCATCAAAATCGTGTGGGTGATGCGACGGGCATCAAGTTAGGTATTGTCGCACCCAACGGCCCTGAAGCGATGATTGCGCACGCCCAGCAACTGGCTGACGCTAACATACCGTTTATCTTTGATCCCGGCCAAGCCATGCCGCTTTTTGATGGCGACACACTGCGCACCTTTGTTCAGCAGGCCAACTGGGTCATTATGAATGATTACGAAAGCCAGATGCTAACCAATAAAACGGGATTAAGTATTACATCCGTCGCGCAAATGGTCGACGCATTAATCGTTACTAAAGGCGCCAAGGGGTCGGTGTTGTACTCCAAAAATGACGTAATCGAGGTGCCTGCGGCGAAGATTTCGCATGCGTCAGATCCGACCGGCTGTGGAGACGCTTATCGCGCCGGTGTGTTAT
>CAYGNS010000343.1:0-3720 GCA_964351295.1 uncultured Gammaproteobacteria bacterium | reverse complement strand
ATCAAAAGCGGGACAAGTGAATGTGCAAGATGCCCTTGGTGGTGCGGTTAACGCATCGACCGTTGCACAATTTAGATCTGAACTTGATTTACCTGATGCACCCAGTTTTGGCGGTTGGACTACGTGTTTTCGCATTGAAACCAGTGATGGTTTCGACATTGTGATTGATTGCGGAAGCGGGTTTCGTTTGTGCGCGCAAGACCTGCAACGTAAATGGGGAGCGCAAGAGAAGCGCGATCTCTATATTTTGGGTTCGCACGCGCATTTTGATCACACCGAAGGTTTTGACCAATCGGTTGTGTGCTTTGACCCTCGTAACCACATTCATTTTTATGCGAATCGGTCTTATCTATTAGCGCTTGATCGCGACTTAGGTATTTTTACCCGACGCGCGGACCGTAGCAAAGAAGGCCGACCCACTCCGCTAGCGTTCGATATGATGCCAGCCAATTTTGCAGCTACCGAGATTAAAGACACTCGCACAAAGCCTGATCACAATGACGGTCTCGCGAACAATGTGCAGGATGTCGAGAAAGCTTTCAAGATTGGTAAGACGAGCATTCAAGCGTTTGAGGTATTCCATCCCGACCCTTGCTTAGCCTATCGCATTGAACACAATGGCAAAGTGTTTGTATTCTGTACAGACCATGAGCTACGACGTGGTGACGACCCAGACTTTCATCTGCAAGTGAAGAGTTTAAAAGCTGAATCGGAATTAATGCGGCACGCAAAAGATGCCGATGTGTTATACCGCGATGGTCAGTACTTAAGAGCCGAATACGATGCCGAAAAGCCGTTAGGCGGCGCGCAAGGTGTGTCACGCAAAGACTGGGGCCATAGTTGCATCGAAGACATCGTGTCGATGGCGCAGCAAGCCAACGTTAAGAAAACCTATGTCGGCCACCACGACCCATTGCGTTCTTGGGAAGACCTATGCGCAATCGATGAAATGTTGCGTCAGCAATCGCTCGATATGGGACGGCATATTGAGCTTGCTAAAGCCGAGACGGTTATTGATCTGTAACCTTAGTGATCTGCAATCTCACGGCTTAGTCTATAGCTGATGCAGCTGTAAAGGTCTTAATCCGAGCATCTTGCTTTTGAACTCTTCGGTGATGGCATCGGTGTCGCGTACGTTGTTGATTACACGAGGCGTGATCAGCACTACGAGCTCGGTGCGCTTAGCCACCGTATTGGTGCTGCTGAAGAGCTTGCCCAGCCCCGGAATGTTTTTTAGAAATGGCACACCAGCATCGCGATTGGAGTTTTGATCGCGAATTAGGCCACCCAAAACCACGCTTTGTCCGTCCCGAATCGATACAGTGCTATTGATTTGGCGCTGTTGAATGGTGGGAGCATCGATTTGCGACGTAACATTATTGCTCACGCTGCTTACTTCTTGACTGATATCCATTGTCACCATTCCGCCCGAATTAACTCGTGGTGTCACGGTTAGCAATATGCCGGTATTGCGATATTCAATCTCGTTTACGGTAGGGGCCTCGGGTGAAATGTTACTTACCGCTTGGCGGGTGGGAATGGGCACTTCATCGCCCACTAAGATGCTGGCGGTGCGATTATTCAACACCATTAAAGAAGGTGCCGATAATACTTTAAGCCGCGAATCATCGGCTAAGCCATTTAATGCAGCGCGAATATCGCCGGCCCGTTGCAACACATAACTAAAACCTGGTTGAACGGCACCCAAACCGCGCGCACCCAAATCGAGTGACGACGAGATATCGGTGCTGGCTCGCGACCCCTCAATAAACCATTCTAGGCCGTACTGCAGGTCGTCTGTGAGGGTTAGTTCCATGATGCTAGCTTCAACCAATACTTGCAGCGGCGTGCTGTCGAGTTGCTGCATGGCGTCGCGCACCGCTTTGTAATAGTGGGGGCTGCCTGTAATGATAAGACTGTTCGTGCTCTCGTCAGCAATCACGTTGAATGCTTTAGCCGATTGTTGCGTTGTGTCGATCATGTTACTCAAGCTAGCATCTGCGGGAGCGACGGAACCCATTAGATCCGCTTCGGGCGCTGCGTTACTTGGTGCGTCGCCAAACATCGCGCGTACGAGTTTAGCGAGATCAGTGGCGCGGCCATTCTGTACCCGATAGATAAAGAAGGCTTGATCACTTTGGTTGTCTACTTGATCCAAGCGTTCAATCCACTGTTTAACCGCATGCACGGTATCGACATGGTTGGCTATGACCATAATGGAGTTGCTGCGTTCGACCGCCGCAATCCGCACGGCCATGGCATTGTCGGTTGCTGGGTCATTGCCCATTACCTTAAGCAGTTCATCACGCAGCACCAGTGAACTCGTATTGTGTACGGGAAACAATCCCACCGAGCGACCTTTTAGCCAATTCACATCAAAGCTGCGTGCAAGCTCTCTTACTTGGCTGATTTGTTCGGCCGGCCCACTGACGGCTAATAGGTTGCCTTGCTTAAAGGGTGTGGCGCTTACGCCGTAGCCCCCCACCAACTTAGCGAATTCGCTCGCATCAATAAACCGCAATGGGATTACTTGCAGTTCAGACGAACTGGCTAGCAACTGACCTTGCTCGGCAAGTTCGATGTGGTAGGTCTCGCCGTCGACTCTGAGCTGCGCGCCAATCGACGCAAGCAATACCTCCAATGTTGGCAATAGGTCTTGTTCGGCTAAACCTGTTGGGTTGTTAAGACTTACACTCCCTTGCACTTCAGGCGCTACAACAAACTCTTTCTTGAGTTGATCGCTAAGAATGATGCGAGCGGCTTCACGGATCGGAATAGTGTCAAAACTGAGCGTAATATTGCCTCCCGTTGGCGTAAAAGCGCGTTCGTGCTCCGACTTAAGTGCACGCGGGCCGGAACCACTGACCGCAGGCTGGGCAAGATTTGCCCCGGGATAAATCTGTGCTGATCGTTTTTCTGCTGCGGCACTTTTAAGTTGATACGAGGAGTCTGCTGTTTCAATAGGCTTGGGTAAGGGCGCTGGTGCTGTCGGGGTGGTCGTTGTTGGCACGGTCCAACTAGGCTGGGAGTTACTGCAGCCACCCAGCGCAAAGCCCAGTAATAGTATGATGGTGATTTGTTTGCTGCGGTTTAGTAGGAATATTCGATTCATGGTGATCTCGTTGTTATTATTGTGCCGAGCATGGTTGCAGCGCGCGCTGTTAGCATTGCGGAGTATTGTGCAACGGGCTCTGTGCCTCGGCAAGAGTAACTTAGGGTGATAGCTAGCACAACTTGGCGAGATAACTAGAGTGAGAGGCGCTCTCGAGATCGGGTTATACTGTGTTTTGCACTTTTACTTTAAGATGCGAGCAGCGCGGCGAGTTTTGGCAGCTCTGACCAGCATTAGTCGACTAGCGCAAGGCTGCGCTGTTAAGTTTGGTGATATTAAGATTTATTTCAATTGAGAAAATTGCCCATTGGACATGCACACTTCACGAACGAACCCCGAGGGCGTAATACAGCGACTAAGCGAGCTGGAGTTGCTTACGCCAGATCAAGTGCGCACAGTGCTGGCGAGCGTGCAGTCGCCACTCCGTGAGCTAATCAATCAGGGGTGGGTGGCTGAAGCTGAACTGGTGAATGCAGCAAGCGAGGTTTATGCGCTGCCGTGCTTACGTTTGGCTGATGTTCCTGCGGTACCCGTGCTTGGGCCTGCCGTACTCGGAACCAGTGACCTAGCACAATTTCTGCATGACCAAGAGGCGCTACCTATTAGGC
>CAYGNS010000342.1:0-3734 GCA_964351295.1 uncultured Gammaproteobacteria bacterium | reverse complement strand
ACTCGCTGCGTAAGAAATCAACTGTCCGTTTTTTACCGAAGTTCTATGTGGAGAGTTTTAGTCATGCAGAGGATTAGTCGGCTCACTCATACTCCAACGGCAACAAGCTCTTGTTGATCGGTTGGCGGAGTACGAAGCTGGTGTGTACTCCGCTTACGCCTTCTAGTTTGGTTAGGCGCCTTAGTAAGAACTCTTCGTAGTGGCGCATATCGCGTACCAGCACTTTGATTAAAAAGTCAGAGTCTTGGCCGGTGACTACATAGCATTCCATCACTTCGGGTAATTGGGCGGCGGCGTGTTCGAAGTTGTCGAAGCGGTCGGCGGTGTGTTTGTCCATGGTTACACTTACCATGGCCGTTAGGCTCAAGCCCAAGAGCTCGGCGTCGAGTTTGGCGTGGTAGTCTTTAATGATGCCTGCGTCTTGTAATTGCTTTACGCGCCGTGCGCACGGGGTGGGCGACAGGTTGACTCGTTCGGCTAATACCAAATTACTAATTTGCGCGTCTTGTTGCAGATGCCGCAGAATCTGCAGATCCTTTTTATCTAAGTCCATACTCTACAAGTTTGACTATTAGTTAGTTAAATCACTAATTTAAATTAAAATTTTAGTGGATATGGTTAATTAGTATGTTGATAGTCTCACAAAATGGCTAAAGTCGCTAGGGCGCAGGCGTTATACTCTTGCTCCTAAACAACCTTTAAGTCTTAAGATCATGAGCCGTTACAACGCCAATAAGTACGCCCCTATGGCGCCCATTAGTTTGCCTAATCGGCAGTGGCCCAACCGTATTATTGAGTCCGCACCTATGTGGTGTTCGGTGGATTTGCGCGATGGGAATCAAGCTTTGATTGACCCTATGACGCCACCGCAAAAGCTCGAGATGTTTGAGATGCTCGTAGGGGTTGGCTTTAAGCATATTGAAGTGGGTTTTCCGTCGGCCTCGCAAACGGACTTTGATTTTGTGCGCAAATTGATTACGGAAAATCGCATTCCAAGCGACGTGACCATTCAGGTACTAACTCAAGCGCGCAAGGAGCTGATCGACCGCACTTACGAAGCGTTAGAAGGCGCGCCTAAGGCGATTGTGCATGTGTATAACTCTACGTCAGTGGTGCAACGCGAGCAGGTGTTTAAACTCTCCAAAGACGAGATCAAGCAGATTGCCGTGGACGGCGCTACGTGGGTTAAAGAGGGCGCTGCGCGTTACCCTAACACTGATTGGCAGTTTCAGTATTCGCCCGAGAGTTTTACCGGCACTGAGATCGAGTATGCGGTTGAGGTATGTAACGCGGTCATTGCTGTGTGGCAGCCTAGCCCGCACAACAAGGTGATTATTAATCTGCCCGCTACCGTCGAAGTGGCTACGCCGAATATATATGCTGATCAAATTGAATGGTTTTGTGCGCACGTGAATCAGCGCGATGCGTTGATTATTAGCCTGCACACGCACAATGATCGCGGTTGTGGCGTGGCAGCCTCTGAACTTGGGGTGATGGCGGGTGCCGACCGAGTGGAAGGCACGTTGCTCGGCAATGGCGAGCGTACGGGCAATATGGATATTGTAACCATGGGTATGAATCTTTATAGCCGGGGTGTAGACCCTGAATTGGATTTCTCTGGCATGGATAAGATTATCGCGGTAGTGGAAAAGTGTACGCAGCTTAAAGTGCATCCGCGCCATCCCTATGCGGGCGAGTTAGTGTTTGCGGCTTTTTCGGGAAGCCATCAAGATGCGATTAATAAATGCTTGGCTTTGTATGAAGAAGGCGCGAAGTGGGAGGTGGCGTATCTACCCATCGACCCACGTGATCTGGGCCGCAATTATCAAGAAGTGATTCGCATTAATTCGCAGTCGGGCAAAGGCGGTGTGGCTTATGTGCTAAAGCATGAGCACGGCATCAAAATGCCACGTTGGCTGCAGGTGGACTTTAGCCCAGTTGTGCAGCAGCAAGCTGAAATCACCGAGGCCGAAGTGAGTGCAGCCGAGATCCATGATCTATTCAAGCAAACCTACTTGCAGGTGCCAGGCAAGGCTAAGCTCAAGGGCTATCAGATTAATCGGGCGGATGGCGTTGACTACATGACCGCTCAGCTTGTTATTAACGACCAAGATCTAACACTTGAGGGGCAGGGCAGAGGAGTGCTGGAAGCGTTTGTTACGGCGCTGTCTAAACACATGGGCGAAGCTTTTGTGATTATTGATTACAACGAGCACACCTTAGGTAAAGACGAAGGCTCCGAAGCCATGGCCTACGTGCAAATTAGCCTTAATCAGCAACGTGTATGTGGGGCGGGTAAGAGCCGCGATATCTTGGGGGCTTCGTTAAACGCGGTGCTGGCGGCGGTGGCTCGCGCTATGCTCACTAAGCCCGTGGCTGCGAGCGCTCGCGACGCAGCTTAGGTGTCGGTGCGCCTTAGCGCTTTAGCCTAAGGGTATGAGTTTCTCGGCGTACTCTTTGGCTTTTTTGATGTAGTGGTCAGCCCCCATTTTAAGCATCTTCTGCACGCCTTCGCCTACTTCTTTAACAGGCTTGGCAGGCGCGCCCAAGGCCAATTGGCCATCTGGGATTTCGGTGTTTTCGGTTACCAGGGCGCCCGCACCAATAATGCAGTTACGGCCAATTTTGGCACCGTTTAAAACCACTGCGTTCATGCCAATCAAGGTGTTATCGCCAATGGTGCAGCCGTGTAGCATCACCTTATGCCCAATGGTGACATTGCGGCCTATAGTGATGGGATATCCCTCGTCTACATGCAACACCGAACCGTCTTGTACATTACTGCCTTCGCCCACCGTAATGGTGGCATTGTCGCCGCGTAATACGCAGTTAAACCAAACGCTGGCATTGGTGTGCAGCACTACATCGCCAATTACATCCGCGCTTGGCGCGATGTAGCAGTTGTCTGCCAGCGATGGGCGTTTATCATCAAGTGAATATTGCATAAATTAAAATCCTGATACTAAGTTAATCATCACGCCTGCGGCTACCGCTGAGCCAATTACGCCGGCTACGTTGGGTCCCATCGCGTGCATTAAAAGATAGTTTTGTGAGTTGTATTGCAGGCCCACTTTGTTGGCCACCCGCGCGGCCATCGGCACGGCTGAAACCCCTGCCGCGCCAATTAAGGGATTAATTTTGTCCTTACTCACTACGTTCATAAGCTTGGCCATTAATACTCCTGAAGCTGTGCCAATGCAAAAAGCGAAGGCGCCGAGTGCGAGTATGCCTAGAGTTTCGGCATTCAGGAATTTATCGGCGCCCATTTTGGAACCCACGCCCAAACCCAAAAATATGGTAACAATATTAATCAGCGCGTTTTGGGTGGTGTCGCTCAATCGATTAACCACGCCGCATTCACGCATCAAATTACCAAAGCAAAACATGCCGAGCAGGGGCGCGGCATCGGGCAGCAACAGCGCCACTAATACCAGCAGCGTGAGCGGGAAAATAATTTTTTCGGCTTGCGACACACTGCGTAACTGCACCATCTCAATACGGCGTTCGGCGTCGGTGGTAAGCGCGCGCATAATCGGCGGTTGGATGATGGGCACTAGCGCCATGTATGAGTAGGCGGCTACGGCCACGGGGCCGAGCAGTTCGGGCGACAGTTTGCTGGTCACAAAAATTGCCGTGGGGCCATCAGCACCTCCGATAATGCCGATGGAGGCCGCGTCGCGAATACTAAAGTCTAATATGCCGAAGTAACCTAAAGCGACGGCACCCAGTACCGT
>CAYGNS010000341.1:1096-3741 GCA_964351295.1 uncultured Gammaproteobacteria bacterium | reverse complement strand
CAAGAGACCGTAAGTCACTGCACGCGTCATCATGTTTTTTTACGTGACTGTGATACGCTTCGCTTTGGACTACATCGCAAGCTAATCTGTGAAGATTTCGACAAGCTTAAACCCTATACTGGCACTGAACTGATACTGGACTATTAAGGAATTATGAAGCAAATATTTAAGCCACAGCAATCACTTGAATGGGGCGCGCCCGAGGCCGCTGGTGGACTTGTACCCATGGTCGTGGAAAGTTCTGGCCGCGGCGAGCGTGCTTACGACATTTACTCGCGTTTATTAAAAGAGCGCGTAATATTTTTAGTCGGTCAGGTTGAAGACTATATGGCTAACCTTATTGTCGCGCAATTATTGTTTCTTGAATCCGAAAATCCGGACAAGGACATAAGTTTGTACATTAACAGCCCTGGCGGGTCAGTCTCAGCAGGGATGGCTATTTACGACACCATGCAGTTTATTAAGCCCAAAGTTAGCACTGTTTGCGTTGGCCAAGCGGCAAGCATGGGAGCGCTGTTGTTGACGGCGGGAGCGCCTGGTAGTCGTTACGCACTGCCTCATGCGCGCATAATGATCCACCAACCTTTAGGTGGTTTTCAGGGGCAAGCCACGGATATTGATATTCACGCACGCGAGATTTTGCGAGTGCGTGAAGAACTGAACTCCATCATGGTAAAACATACCGGGCAAAAACTTGATCGCGTGCAACTCGACACCGAGCGCGATAACTTCATGTCGGCCGATCAAGCTAAAAGTTACGGTCTAATTGATGACGTTATTGCCCAAAGGGCCGGCTGAGCGCATTGACTAAAATGTTCAGCCACAACACCGTGCTAGGGCTAATTATAGCTGTCATTAGTCATGCTCATGTTGTGCACGCGAGCGGCATGTATTCCCCTGGGTCTGTTTACGCAGTTAGCTCCAATACGCTCACCCTTGAGTCAACGAGCAGTCAGTCTGCTCTTTTTGTTGATGTGCGTTCTTGGGTGGAATATCAGGTAGATGGAATCGCCGACCACACGCATATCCATTATCCCGATATCACCGCTGAAATTGGACAATACGCCAACTCGAAAGACCAATTAGTCTATGTTTACTGTGCGGTTGGGGCACGAGCTGAGAATGCGCGTCAGGCGCTGCTTGCCGAGGGCTATACTCGAGTCGTTAACCTCGGTGGTATTGACGAGGTTAAGCGTCAGATTGAGATGCAGGGCCGCAAGTGACGCGAATCGTGTCTGCGGCCTTATTTTGGGTTACAATTTGATGTCAGCACCAATACTGATAGGTGACAAAGGATGCTCGACGGCGATGACATCCGGTGCTGTTTCTGCAAAAATTTTTCTTTTGAAGTAGGCTCGAATAGGGACTACAACCTTGTGAGAGCACAAACCTAGAGGCCACTATGAGCGACAACAATAAGAGCAAAGAAGATAACAAATTACTCTATTGTTCTTTCTGTTCCAAAAGCCAGCACGAAGTGCGTAAACTGATCGCTGGACCGTCGGTTTATATCTGCGACGAGTGCGTGGACTTGTGTGATGACATTATCCGCGAAGAGACAATAGACGATATTACTTCGGGCAAAGAACGAGAATCGTTCCCTACACCAGCGGATATCCACAAGGGCTTGAATGAGTATGTGATTGCTCAGGAAGAAGCCAAAAAGGTCCTATCTGTGGCGGTATACAATCACTACAAACGTATTAAAAGCTCAGAGCTTGAGGGCGATGTAGATGTCTCTAAAAGCAATATATTGCTAATTGGCCCTACGGGCTCCGGCAAAACGCTACTAGCCGAAACTTTGGCTAAGCAGTTAAATGTTCCGTTTACTATTGCGGACGCGACTACGTTAACCGAAGCGGGTTACGTGGGTGAAGACGTAGAAAATATTATTCAAAAGCTGCTGCAAAAATGCGACTACGATGTTGAAAAGGCGCAGATTGGTATCGTTTACATCGACGAGATTGATAAGATCTCGCGTAAGGCGGATAACCCCTCGATCACTCGCGATGTGTCTGGCGAGGGCGTACAACAAGCCTTGCTGAAGCTAATCGAAGGCACCACGGCGTCCGTGCCACCGCAAGGCGGCCGTAAACATCCTCAACAAGAATTCTTACAAGTTGATACACGTAATATCTTGTTCATTTGCGGTGGTGCATTTGCGGGTTTGGATCAAATTATTCGGGATCGCTCAGAGAAAAGTGGAATTGGCTTTGGTGCTGAAATTCACAGTAAGGTGGATAACCCTTTTATTTCGAAATATTTGTCCGCGTTAGAGCCAGAGGATTTGGTGAAATACGGTCTTATTCCAGAGTTCATCGGGCGTCTACCAATTATAGCCACCCTACAGGAATTGGACGAAGAAGCCTTGATGACCATTCTTACTCAGCCTAGAAACGCGCTCGTTAAGCAGTATCAGCGCTTGTTAAAGCTCGATGACGTAGATTTGGAGATTCGTGAAGATGCACTGCGCGCGGTTGCTAAAAAGGCCTTGGTGCGTAAAACCGGTGCACGCGGTTTGCGTTCCATTTTGGAAAACGCTTTATTGGATACTATGTACGAGCTGCCGTCTAAAACGGCGGTTAAGCGTGTGTCGGTAGATGCTAGCAGCTTCAAGGAAGGTGGTCGGCGACTGTAGAGTGGCG
>CAYGNS010000341.1:0-1086 GCA_964351295.1 uncultured Gammaproteobacteria bacterium | reverse complement strand
CTCGGCCACGCTATATTTACGAAGCAGCCGACAACTGCGCGTCGGTAGTGTTGGTATCCTAGCTCAGCCCGAAAAGGTCATTCCCGCTCAACCCGAAAACGTCATCCCCGCGCAGCGGGGATCCAGGTTCATTTCCTGGCGCAGTACTATTGCATGGATTCCCGCCTACGCGGGAATGACGGGGGCTGCGGGAATGACGGGGGCTGCTGGAATGACAGAGAGCCGTGTTGCTCGCGCTGCCGGTGTGACTTTTAGTGATTAGTGCGCTTGAAATTCCGACATCAGCCGTTACCTTACAGATATTAAGCTGTTAACTTATCCATACCGCCCAGTATTGCAAACCCATTGCTGACGAGTGTGGCTCATCCTGACTAATTCTTATGCCTGATATGAAAGACCCTATTGATAAAAATATGCCTACGCAAGACTCGGTAGACTTTAGCAAGCTGGATTACTCTCAGGACTTTCCACTGCTTCCGCTGCGTGATGTTGTGGTGTTCCCTCACATGGTCTTGCCCCTATTTGTGGGACGCGAGAAATCCATCGCTGCACTCGAAGATGCGATGGCCAATGGGCGAATTATTGCCCTGGTGGCACAGTATGAAGCCGCCAACGAAGAGCCAAATGCCGACGATATCTATGAAGTAGGAATATTGGCCAATATTTTACAACTGCTCAAACTTCCAGACGGCACGGTGAAAGTATTGGTTGAAGGTAAGCAGCGTGTTTTGTTGGAATCGGTGCATGAAGATACTCATTTTAAGGCGCACGTTAAGCCAATTGCGACCACAGGCATGGATGAGTCCGAAACGCCTGTAGCAATCAAAACCTTATTGGAAGAGTTTGAGAGCTACAGCAAAGTGAATTCGCGAATCGCTCCCGAGTCCTTAAACCAATTGCGCGCGGTCAAAGATGTGGAGCGCCTGATGGACATGATCTCTGGCTTTTTAGAGTTATCACTGGAAGATAAGCAGTTTCTGCTCGAAGCCGATTCGCTTGAAGAACGTTTAGATCATTTGCTCGGGTATATGGAAAGCGAATTAGACATGCACCGCGTCGAGAAGAAAATTCGTGGGCGCGTTAAAA
>CAYGNS010000340.1:1537-3746 GCA_964351295.1 uncultured Gammaproteobacteria bacterium | reverse complement strand
GCGAGACATTCTCTGGACTTGATTTCGTGCTATTAGGTCTAGCGGTTATTTTTCAAACATTGGTAGCTCAAGGCTTCCCGCCAGCGCTTGCCGCACAAGCTGCAGCCGCTAACGCGCGCAACCCTGCTGCGAATCCATTGTTAGGCTTGCAACCATTACAGTTCTTGCCACCGTTTGTGGATTTCCCGAACTCGGTTGAAGACGGCAAAACTGACGATGATGAGTTGACATATAACCTGCGTCTTGCTTACGACGTAAGTGACAATGTTAATGTGTATGTGGGTGCCTCAACTGGTTTCAAAGCAACATCTTGGAACTTAAGCCGTGATTCGCGTCCGTTTGCTAGTGACATTGGTGCGTTGACTGCCGCGGGTTTGAATACGCCTAACTTAGTTGCGGGTACGCGTTTTGCGGGTCCTGAAGAAGCCGAAGTGCTTGAGCTTGGTTTGAAAGCGTCATTTGAGCGTGGTTCGTTCAACTTGGCGATTTTTGATCAATCGATCAAAGGCTTCCAATCTAATGCCTTCTTAGGAACTGGCTTTGCGTTAGCAAGTGCTGGTGAGCAGTCAACTAAAGGTTTGGAATTTGACCTACGTTTCTTCCCAACCGAAGCATTAGAGTTGACGTTGGCAGGTACTTTCCTAGATCCGAAGTACGATTCGTTTGAGCGTGCAGGCTTTATCGCACAAACGGGTGAGTTCTTCTCGTTGACGGGTCGTACTCCAGCAGGCATTAACGAAACAAGTATGTCAGCTGCAGCAACCTATCGCTTTATGTTAGCGGGCAAAGATGCATACCTACGTGCTGATTACTTCTATGAAGATACAGTGCCTATCGGCGATGCCACACCAAGCCCAGCCACCAATACTTCAATCTTTACGCGCGATAGCCGTAACTTGAACGTATCAGCTGGCTTAACAACTGAAAACGGTACGAGCTTCTCGCTTTGGGCGCGAAATGTAACAGACCACGTGTCTTTGATTTCAGCGTTCCCATCAGTAGCGCAAGCTGGCAGCTTCAGCGGTTACCGCACAGAGCCTAGAACTTACGGTATTACGGTATCTAAAGAGTTCTAAGTTCAAGCAGTACTTAGCAGTAATAGAAAAGCCGGTGAATAAACCCACCGGCTTTTTTACGTCCATGGAAGGACGGTATGCTGCGAGAGGCAAGGATGCCGAAGCAGCGCCGTCCATGGAAGGACGGTATGCTGCGAGAGGCAAGGATGCCGAAGCAGCGCCGTCCGATGGACGGTATGCGGCGAGAGGCAGGAGCCGAAGCCGCTATGTCCATGGAAGGACGGTATGCTGCGAGAGGCAAGGATGCCGAAGCCGCGAAGTGCCCAATATCTGTTGAGGACGGTGTCCTGTAAGAGGCTGGATTTAGCGCTTTTCCAGAAAACTCAACCGCACACGTGTAGAATGTAGGCCTGTTTAAATTTCTAGCAGGCCACGAGCATCTATATGAGCACATCCCTGTATCAATTATCCGTTGAATCCTATCTACAGAGTCTTCGGGCTCTTGACGGAATTCTGCAGAAAGCCGAGGAGCACTGCGCCAAAGCAGGCAATCACCCTGACGATTTGCTTAAACTACGTTTGTGTGACGACATGCTGCCGATGCAGTTTCAAATACTGTCGGTGCTATGGCAAAGTGTAGGCGTAATCGCCGCTTTGCGGTCCGGTGTATTTACTCCGCCTGCGAAGTCAGATCCGCTCACTTTCGTACAGGTGCGTGCCAAAGTTCAGGAGGCCATCAAGGATCTTGCTGCTTTGGATCAACACGAGATTAATTCGCTCTCGGGTAAGTCTGTTGTGTTTAAGTTGGGCGGCAACGACATACCGTTTACGGCCGAAGACTTTGTATTGTCATTCTCGTTGCGCAATTTGTACTTTCATGCCCCGACGGCTTATGACCTACTGCGAAAAGAAGGTCTCAATTTGGGTAAACGAGCCTTTCTGGGCCGACTTAAAACGGTGCAGTGATTGCCGTCGAAATCTAGAATATTAAACCTTGCTTAAAACCTCTTTTGCGTGATCAAAAATGAACCTAATAAAAACAACCTTTTGCCTCCTGCTCGCTCTTTTTATTGCAGCATGTTCAGATAATCGTACGACCAATTCTACCGATACTGCAGCTGATTTGGATTCCGCCGCGCAGCAAATTGATGAAGACAGTTTGATGCGGCGCATCACGATAATGGCATCTGACG
>CAYGNS010000340.1:0-1527 GCA_964351295.1 uncultured Gammaproteobacteria bacterium | reverse complement strand
TCTGACGAATTTGGCGGCAGAGCGCCTGCAACACCAGGCGGTTTAAAGACGGTTGAGTTTATTGAAGAGGAGTTCTTCAAAATTGGTCTCAAGCCCGCTTTTGGCGAGGGCGAACAAGCTTCGTATCGTCAGCCTGTTGGCTTAATTGAGCAGACCGTTACGAACAAGCCATCGTTGTTTATTGATTATGCGGATGGCAGCCGTGAAGAGTTGGCGTATGCCGAGAATTCAATTGCGTGGAGCCCTATTGAGCAGGAAGCGGCCAAACTTGACAGCTCAGAGCTTGTGTTTGTTGGCTATGGGGTTGTTGCACCCGAGTACAATTGGAATGACTACGCTGGAATAGATATGACCGGCAAGACGGCCGTTATATTAGTCAATGACCCTGGCTATCGCGCAACCAACCCTGAGCTCTTTAAAGGCAAAACAATGACCTATTATGGTCGTTGGACGTATAAGTACGAAGAGGCAGCTCGACAAGGTGCCGTAGGCGCGATTGTTGTGCACGAGACCGATGCAGCTGGCTATGGTTGGGATGTTGTGAGCGGCAGTTGGTCCGGCGCTCAATATATGCTCGATGCTAAAGATAATACCGAGCCCAAATTGCAAGTGGCCGCGTGGACTAGCCGCGAAGCCGCGCAAAGAATCATGGCTAAGAATGGCCTTGATTACAGCGCACTGGTAGAGCGCGCCGGATTGCCTGGGTTTAAGGCGGTAAGCTTGAATACAGCGGTTAGCGCGGCATTGGAGATGACCAGTAAACGCTCGGTATCGTACAACGTAGCTGGCATACTCGAGGGTAAGGAAAGACCTGACGAAGCGTTTATCTACACGGCGCATTGGGATCACCTTGGTACAAAGCCGAATGTGGACGGCGACGATAAAATTTTCAATGGTGCGCAAGACAACGCTACGGGAGTGGCAGGGCTTATGGAAATGGCCGAAGCCTTTATGGCACTACCTGAGCAACCAGATCGGTCAGTATTATTCTTAGCCGTAACCGCTGAGGAATCAGGATTGTTAGGCTCAAAGCAATATGGAGAGAACCCAGCCCTACCAATGCATAAAACTGTGGCGGGGATTAACAGCGACAGCATTCCCACTTACGGCGAGACCGATGACATTGTGGTGATTGGCTACGGCAACTCTGAAATGGATCAATATCTTGCCGAAGTAGCCACAGCGCAAGGTCGCGTGCTTGTGCCCGAGCCAACTCCAGAAAAAGGCTTCTTTTATCGCTCAGACCATTTTAATCTAGCCAAGCACGGCGTACCCATGCTCTACGCAAAAGCGGGAACACAGGTACGTGGGCAACCAGAGGGCTTTGGAACGGAAGCGTCAGCGCGCTATATTGCCGATCGCTACCATAAGCCAGGCGATGAGGTACACGCCGACTGGAACAACGGAGCGGTACTGCAGGATCTAAAGGCTAATTTTATGATTGGTGCTAAATTGAGCAACAGCAACGATTGGCCAGAGTGGTCGCAGGGCAGCGAGTTTAAAGCCATTCGCGAGGCATCGCTCGCT
>CAYGNS010000339.1:0-3747 GCA_964351295.1 uncultured Gammaproteobacteria bacterium | reverse complement strand
GTCCGGGATGCAAGCCATCGAATACCGCCTTACGCAGGCTAAACAGATGCCGTGATCCGGTAAGATCAAACAGTGCTTCCAGATCGGCTTTCAAGTCGAAGAAGTCGACAGATTGCGTATGATCAAGACCCCACTGAACTGGATAACGCGGCCCAGTCACTAACCCTGCGAGTCTAGGAACTTCGGTAAAACCATCCGGGGCACGATGATAGGTGGCACCCACTTCAAAGATCCGCACGCGTTCGGCCTGACGGTTTAAATTAAATTGCGCAGTTCGAATCAAACCGGGCAGTAAGCTCGTGCGCATCACCGACATATTCTCGGCGAGTGGATTGCTCACGCGCACAGGTTGCTCGGCACCAAACGGCTCAAGCTCCTGAGGATCGACAAAGCTATAACTGATGCTCTCAAAAAAATCGCGAGCAACCAGCGTTTGCCGTATTTTACGCGGCGACACGCTAGCCTCAGAAGCAACCTTACTGCGAGGTGCAATTTTAGGAATAGACGTAGGGATACTGTCGTAACCTATCACGCGCGCGATTTCTTCAACTAGGTCGGCCTCGTACTCAATGTCAAAACGATAACTCGGTGCCGTCACGCGCCAACCTGCATCAGTCTCTACCACCTGTTCACTGACTCGGTTGAGTACCTGTGCGACTTCCGCTCGGTCGAGTCGCATACCAAGGAGTTGCGTAAGGCGTTCAAAACGCAGCTCCACCATTGCATTGCTCGTTGGCGCACTAGCAGAAGCCGTGCAAATTGCGCCCGCTTCGCCCCCACAGATGGCCAAGACCAACTCGGTCGCACGTTCCAGCGCTTCGCGCGGCAATTGCGGGTCGACGCCGCGCTCAAAGCGATGTGCGGAGTCAGTGTGTAATCCATACCGGCGCGCCGCACCCGCTGCAGATTTGCGAGTAAAGTGGGCCGACTCGAACACAATGTCGCAGCTCGCGTCTCCAATAGCACTCGCAGCACCGCCCATCACACCGGCAATAGCCAGCGGTGCGAGGGAGTCGGCAATTACTAATGTGGATGAATCAAGCGTCGCGGAAGAACCGTCGAGCAAGTCAATGGTTTCGCCGTCTTGCGCGCATCGCACCACAATCTTGTCGTTGATTTTAGCCAGATCGAAAGCATGCAGCGGTTGGCCCAACTCAAGCATCACATAGTTACCAATATCCACAACTGGGCTAATAGGTCTTAAGCCGCTCCGTCGCAAACGCTCACGCATCCAGAGCGGCGTGGTAGCCGATGGGTCTATTCCTTTTATAACGCGCGCCAGATACTCGGGACATCGCTCAGGCGCAAGGTTCTCGATATCGATTGTCGCTTTACTCGAGACGATCTGAGCCGCCACATCAACTGGATGGTAATTGCCGTTGGCCAATACGCGCAACTCGCGCGCAATACCACGAATGCTCAAACAGTCTCCACGATTAGGGGTTAAGTCGATATCGATGAGGGCATCACTCAAATTTAGGTAGTCGTCGATGCGTTGACCAAGCGTGGCATCTTCATCCAGCTCCAACAGGCCGCTCGATTCCTCGGCTAATCCGAGTTCAGCCGCAGAGCACAGCATTCCATTCGATTCAATACCGCGCACCTTAGCTTGCTTGATTTTAAGCCCATTTGGCAATTGTGCCCCCACCAAGGCAACCGCGACCAACATGCCTTCCCGCACATTAGGTGCACCGCATACAATCTCTAAGACGCTACCGCCAACATCAACCTGAGTCACATTTAAACGATCGGCATCCGGATGCCTGCGCAGCGATTGCACCTGACCCACAACTAAATGCTCAATCTCACCAGGCAGATGAGCAACGCCATCCACCTCTAAACCTGCATGCGTTAAACGCTCAGCAATTTGCTGAGCATTGAGGTCGGTGCTGATCCAATCTCGCAACCAATGTTCGCTGACTATCATTGCAGTTGCTCCAAAAAGCTAAGGTCGTTATCAAAAAATAGGCGCAAATCGTCTACACCGTAGCGCAACATAGTTAAGCGCTCCACCCCCAAGCCGAAGGCAAAACCCGTGTATTTCTCAGAATCAATGCCGACGTGTTTAAACACTTCGGGATGAACCATGCCGCTACCGAGCACCTCGATCCAACCGCTGTGCTTACAAATACGGCAGCCCTTAGTGCAAAAAACACAGCTAATATCCACTTCGGCGGAGGGCTCCGTAAACGGAAAGTAGGAAGGACGCAGACGAATCGAGAGATCAGCCTCAAAAAATTGCTGTAAGAAATTAGTAAGCACACCCTTAAGGTCAGCAAAGGAAATACCCTCGTCCACCATCAAGCCTTCAACCTGATGAAACATCGGGGTATGGGTTACATCGGAGTCGCAGCGATACACGCGCCCTGGTGCAATAATATTGATGGGTGGTTGGTTGTTAAGCATAAAGCGCGCTTGTACGGGCGACGTATGCGTTCGCAATAAATGCGCATCCTGAGCACCTTTAGCACCCCGCTCGATATGCGATGAGTCTACATAAAAAGTGTCATGCATCGCGCGCGCGGGGTGTTCAGCCGGAATATTCAGTGCTTCAAAATTATGAAAATCGTCTTCGATTTCCGGTCCCTCGGCTACCCCAAACCCCATTGCAACAAAAATGTCTTCAATGCGCTGCATCGTGCGCGTAACGGGGTGAAGGCCACCCGTGTGCAAACCGCGACCAGGCAAGCTCACGTCAATTGCGGTGCGAGCTATTGTCTCGCTAAGTGCTTGTTCGTCCAGCAGCGTCTTGCGTCCATTTAAGGCGTTCGCGAGCTCAGTCTTTACTTGATTTACGCGGTCCCCAAACATAGGACGCTGTTCTGGCGGCAAATTACCTATTTGCTTGAGCTGCAACGTGAGCTCACCTTTCTTACCTAGATACTGAACCCTGAGAGTTTCTAGTTCACTCGGGTTGTTCGTTTGAGCCACCGCGTCTATCGCTTTTGCGAGTACCGCTTGTAGACTTGCTTCGATTTGAGTATCCATACTGACCACACTATAAACAGCGCCAATGGGGCGAGTTAAACGACACAGCCAAGTCTATTCTCAGAACAGACTCAGCCGCCTATTTTAAGCAGAGGCTCCAGAGCGAGCCGTAAGACCGTGCACATCGCGCTAGAAAGATCCTGATAAACGCCAGCAGCGATTCTATAAAAGCTACCGTGATCAAACAACATAGGGTCTTCCGCGCCCTGCGTCACGGCGCACAAAAAAACAAAAAAACGGCAAACAAAAAAAGGAAGGCTAAGCCTTCCCTTTTCTGTTTTAGATACTGCTACGCAACGCGATAAGCTTACGCGGCTAAAGCAGCTTTCGCTTTTTCGGCCAGTTCGGCAAACGCTGATGTATCATGCACGGCGATATCAGCTAATACTTTGCGGTCCAACTCAATCTCCGCGCGGCTCAGGCCATTGATAAAGCGACTGTAATTCATACCATTAATCTTGGCAGCAGCGCTAATCCGAGTGATCCACAAACGGCGAAATTGACGCTTACGTTGGCGTCTATCACGATACTCATATTGACCTGCACGCGTAACCGCCTGCTTGGCCACTCGAAAAACATTTTTATTACGGCCACGGTAGCCTTTTGCTTGGCTAATGACCTTCTTGTGCTTGGCACGGGCGGTGACGCCCCTTTTTACTCTAGGCATTTCTTTCTCTCACTAAAAGGTTAATTAGTTACGCGTAAGGCAACATACGGCTGATCAATCTAGCATCACAATCTTCCGCTAGAACACCATGT
>CAYGNS010000338.1:0-3748 GCA_964351295.1 uncultured Gammaproteobacteria bacterium | reverse complement strand
CAGCTTTAGTGGGCATTTATCGAGTGCATGAAGATCCCGAGGAGGATCGGGTGGCTGATGCTCGTGCGTTTTTGCGTCAGTTCAAACTGCTGCTGGGCGGCGGAGATGCCCCTCGGCCGAAGCATTTTTCTGAAGTGATTAAGCAAGTGACGGACCCGCTGGTCTCTAAAGTGGTACAGACCGCATTGCTCAGAAGTATGAAGCAAGCTCGATATAGCACCGAAAACAACGGCCACTTTGCACTTGATTTTGATTCGTATACTCATTTTACTTCGCCTATCCGGCGGTACACAGACCTAGTAGTTCATCGCCAATTAAAACGACTGGTAGCTAATCGCGACGCGCAGGATGGCGATGAGATGCTGAGTCGCTTGGAACAAACAGCTGAGCAAGCGTCGATGACTGAACGTCGCGCAGAAACTGCAACACGCGAAGTAACTCAATGGCTGCGCTGTGAGTTTATGAGCCACAAAGTGGGTGAAGAGTTGCTCGGCACGGTCAACACCGTGACCGATTTTGGCTTGTTTATTGAGCTAAATGACTTTTATATCGAAGGACTCGTTCACATCACGGGTTTGGGACAAGATTATTATCGCTTTGACGAAGAGCATCGTAAATTAATTGGCGAGCGCTCAGGCCGCACCTATGCAGCGGGTGACCAGCTTAAAGTAAGAGTGAGTCGAGTCGACATGGACCAGCTTAAGATAGATTTCGATCTTGCAGAAGTAGTCGCCCAAGAACGTTCAGCTCGGCACGCTCGTCAGAGAGGGGGGCAGGATCGTAGCAGTGGCCAAAAGCCTAAGGCTGCGCAGCGAGGTGACCAGCCTAGCGCCACGCGTAGTAAAAAGTCACGCCGCAGATGAGCGCTAAAAGCTATTGGGTTGCAGGTAATCATGCGGTGCGTGCTGTGTTAAGGCTCGGCCCGGAGCGGGTGCTCAAAGCCGCCACCACGGGTCACTTCAATGCGGATCAAGCTGACATTGAGCAACAATTGCTAACGCTGGGGGTAGCCCGTGAAGTGCTGGATAAACAGCGTTTAAGTAAATTGCTCGACAGCGATCAACACCAAGGTATAGCGGTGCAAGTGCGCGCAAAGCTTGAGCTGAGCGATCGCGAATTGCAGCAAAAATTGGCGCAAGATATGCCGGCTCCGTGGCTGTTTCTAGTTTTGGATCAGGTTCAGGATCCGCACAATTTAGGCGCCTGTTTACGTACGGCTGATGCGGCGGGTGTGCATGGCGTGATTGTTCCTAAAGATAATTCAGCTCCGATGTCTCCCACCGTGCAAAAAGTGGCGAGCGGCGCGGCTGAAACCGTGGATATATACCGTGTTACCAATTTAGCGCGCAGTCTCGATGTGCTCAAACAAGCCGGCGTGTGGCTGCTGGGGACGTCGGATCAAGCTTCTCACTCTTTGTATAAGCAGGACCTGAAAGGTCCGATCGCCTTGCTGATGGGGGCGGAAGGAAAGGGGCTACGCCGTCTTACCGAGCAGGCTTGCGACGTGTTAGTAAGCCTACCCATGGCAGGGCAATGCGTGTCGAGCTTAAATGTGAGTGTGGCGACCGGTGTGTGTCTTTATGAAACTTTACGTCAAAGGCAATCGGTCGCTACAGGGTCTACCTGCATCTAGATTTAAGTCAGGTTCGATTCAGGCTTTGATTAAGGCGCAATTTTTAGTGTAAATATCGAGTCGCTTTAACCGCCAGTGTTAATGCTGGTGTTAACTGACTAGGGACAAAAACTCCGTGCGTGTGGACTGGTTGGATCGGAATATACCGAGCATAGACGACGTTTTCATTGACGAATTCTGCTTCTCAACCCCACGCATCATCATGCACATGTGTTTCGCTTCAATAATCACGCCAACGCCTTGAGCACCCGTAACCGAGCGGACGGTTTCAGCGATCTCGGTGGTGAGCTGTTCTTGTATTTGAAAACGGCGTGCATACATGTCCACAATTCGCGCAATTTTAGACAAGCCAAGCACTTTACCGTTGGGGATGTACGCTACGTGGCATTTGCCAATAAAAGGCAGTAGATGATGTTCGCACATGGAGTACAGCTCAATGTCTTTAACGATTACCATTTCGCGCGAGTCGCTCGGAAACAAGGCATTGTTGATTACCGTGTCCAAGTCTTGTCGGTAACCTTGCGTTAAGAACTCCATTGCTTTCGCTGCTCGCTTGGGCGTGTCTACCAGCCCCGGACGATCAAGGTTTTCGCCGCAGGCTGTAATAATTTTTCGGTATGCGTCTTCCATTATTTAATCCGCTTTGGGGATAATTGCTGCACAGCGCAGCAGGTTTTATTGGTAAAACTATTCGCCAACTTGTTTAGTGAGCCTGTCGGCATCTTAGGCTAGAAGGATAATCAACCTCGTACAGTTAGGGATGGATTACCAGTCTTCACGCTCTCTTAGGATAGTAATTCGCTGACCGTGCAGATTAGGTGTGTATTCTAACGCATCGTTGTTGTGTGCGTTAGAATCTCGTGCTCTGCGTGTCAGAATGCGGCGCAATCACTATCGTTGGCGATCTAATCTCGATAAACTTGGGGCAAAAGTTAGCTCCGACAACATTCTAACCAAACTTTTCTTAATCCTGCTTTGTTATGTTAATTAATAATCGTATTAAACTAGAAGTGCAAGATCACATTGCTCGAGTCACTTTGGCGCGCTCTGAGAAAATGAATTCGCTTGATCCCGATATGTTTGCGGCCATTCCTATGGTGGGAGAACAGTTACGTAATGATCCATCGGTGCGGGTCGTTATTCTGGATGCAGAAGGGGATAATTTTTGCTCTGGTTTAGATAAGGCCAGCATTGCCGGGTTGATGAATCCGAGCGGGTCAGCGGATGGCGCGGCTTTAGCGGTGGCCAATTTAGCGGCTCGCACTCACGGTATCGCGAATGCGCCACAGTATGCCGCGTGGATGTGGCGCGAGTTACCGATGCCGGTTATTGCCGCAATAAAGGGCATTACGTTCGGCGGGGGACTGCAGATTGCGCTCGGATGTGACATGCGTTATGCCAGTGCCGATAGTCAGTTTTCCATTATGGAAATGAAATGGGGCATTGTGCCCGATATGTCGAGCTCGCAGATTATGCGTCATCTGGTGGCCGATGATGTCATTCGCGAGCTTACTTATACCGCCCGCATCTTCACCGCCGAAGACGCGCTCAAGTGGGGTTTTGTGACTGCGATTGTCGACGACCCCGTTGCACATGCCTATACGATCGCCGAGCAAATAGTGGCTAAAAACCCGCAAGCGGTGCGGGCGGCCAAGCAGATATTGGATCGAGCGCCGTATCAAACTCAAGCAGAGGGGCTGCTGTTTGAATCAGTGCAGCAGGACCAAATTTTGGGTACGGACAATCAAAAAGAAGCGGTGATGTCGCAGCTAGAAAGAAGAGCCCCAAATTATACCGACTAAGTGTCAGCACCAGAGGGCTTAGCTCGGCGCGCGCGGTAGAGTGCGAAATCTCTACCGCGCGGCGTAAGTAACGACAAAACCAGTTTGACTTTGCTTAGTGATGCAAATGCGCACGTTGTTTTTCCGTGCGATAGATCCAAATAGCAGCAGCCAAAACCGCAAGTGCCACGATTCCAATAATGATGCTTGCCAGCGCATTGATTTGCGGACTTACCCCCAACCGTACGCTTGAATAAACCACCATCGGCAAGGTTGTTGATCCCGGTCCTGACGTGAAACTCGCCACCACAAGGTCATCCATAGATGGCTATTA
>CAYGNS010000337.1:0-3786 GCA_964351295.1 uncultured Gammaproteobacteria bacterium | reverse complement strand
ACATCGCTGCTCGGGCCAATCTTTCAAAGGGAACTCTCTATTTGTACTTTTCGTCAAAGGAAGACCTTTTCAATGGCTTGGTAGAGATTATTTCAACGCCAAGACTAAACCAGTTGCGCAGTATCACTGCTAAATCGCACGGGTTAGTTGAAGCTCTTGATGTGTTCGCTGATTTCGCTCCTGAATTGATACTTAAATCAGATGTTACAAAACTAATGAAAATAATGCTCGCCGAGTCGCAGAGTTTCCCTCAGATAGCTGATACCTATCGAAAAATAATCATTACTCCGGTGCTCTCTGTCTTTGAAGATATTCTTACGAAAGCGCGCAGTCGCGGTGAGGTTACCGTAGATCCTACGCTCGGTGCCCGTCTCATAATCGCCCCCGTGGCGCTCTCGGGGCTTTGGCGAATTTTGTTTATGAGCAACACCCCCGACTCAAATAGCGCACCCAAAATGTCGCCTTCTGATGCAAGAGCAGAGCTTAGTGCGCTATTTAAGCTGCATGTAAACACACTTAAAGCAGCTTGGATCACTAAATCATGAGTACGCCAGCGCGCTTCATCACTAGATTGGCGGTCACCGCATTATTACCTCTTTACCTAGCTGCTTGTGCTGAACGGGAGACAAATGGACACTTCGTGGGCTATGTACACGGAGATTGGACCTATGTGTCTACACCCAGTTCAGGCCTGATCACGGCTAGGCATGTGGATGCGGGTCATATTGTGACAGCTGAGCAACTGCTCTTTGAATTAGAAACAGTTCAGCAGGCAGCGCGGCTTTATGAAGCCGAGGGTCGGTACAGGCAAGCACAAGCGCAAGCAGAAGATATTAGTACTGGCCCAAGAGAGCCGGAACTTAAATCACTAGAAGCCCAATATACAAAGGCAAAAGCTACTTACGAGCAGGCTAAAAGTATTCATTTGCGCGTTATGCCATTGGTCGCAAGCGGAGCTGAATCCAAAGCAAGAGGCGATGAGGTTGAAGCAAGTCTTAAGGTTTCAAGGGCGAGCTTAACTGAAGCAGAGCAGGCAATACGAGCGGCAAAACTTGCAGGGCGTGATCAGGCGCAAGTAGCCGCAAAGGCAGCCGCTGACGCCACTCTTGGGGCTTTAAATGTTGCACAGGCACTACTCGATGAGCGAAAAATAAGATCAACGATCTCTGGACGAGTCGAAGAAGTTTTTTACGAAGTGGGAGAGTATGCGATGACTGGCGCTCCGATGGCTGCCATTCTCGCGAAAGACAAAATTAAAGTCCGCTTTTTCGTGCCTCAAGCTTCTTTGCCTACTATCCAGACAGGCCAAAAAGTGAGCGTTTCATACAGCGGATCACAAAGCGATATTCAGGGCACTATTTCATTTATTGCTAGTTCAGCTGAGTATGCCCCGCCCGTTATTTACACTCGTGAATCAAGAGAGAAGCTGGTTTTTATGGTAGAGGCAACGTTAGATCATTTAAGTTTAACGAACAATAACAATGATCCATCGATTGGAACTATCACTCATCTTCCTTTAAATCCGGGGCTTCCTGTCGATATAAACCTTTTATGAGTGAATATGCCATCGATGTAGTTGGATTGGTTAAACGTTTTGGTAACAAGACAGCAGTAAACGGCATTGACCTGCAGATGCCGCGCGGTCAAGTGTGGGGGTTTTTGGGTCCGAACGGATCAGGCAAAACCACCACCATACGTATGATATGCGGCTTGTTGAGTATTACCGAGGGATCTGGAACCTGTTTAGGTTTTGATATTGTGACGCAAAGCAAGCTTATAAAAGCAAAAACCGGATACATGACCCAAAAGTTCTCATTTTGGGAGGATTTGACCATTCGAGAAAATATCGAATTTGTTGGACGACTGTATGAACTAGAAAACCTTAAATCGGTGGTTGGCCAAACGATAGAAAATCTGGGGTTGAGTGAGAGACAGAATCAGCTTGCAGGTGCATTGTCGGGTGGTTGGAAGCAGAGACTAGCCTTAGCTGCGGTAACCATGCACAACCCCAAGCTGCTGCTACTGGACGAGCCCACAGCTGGCGTTGATCCACAAGCTCGTCGCGAGTTCTGGGATCAGATTCATGAACTAACCAGTCGGGGCATGACCGTCTTGGTCTCCACGCATTACATGGACGAAGCCGAGCGCTGCGATGAAATTGTCTATCTCGCAAATGGAGAGTTTGTGACGAAGGGCCGAGTAAACGACATTATCGAAAAGTCAGGTTTAGTCACCTTCATGGCCGAAGGCCCTGGCGTGCGAGAACTCATTGCTACACTCTCCGGCAAATCTGGAGTTGAGCATGTCTCGTATTTTGGCTCCGCTTTGCACGTGAGCGGGACAAACGCTGAACTAATCGAAAAAGCACTAAAACAAGCTAGTAACAAGCAAGATTACAACTGGAAAAAAGTTCGCCCCACGCTTGAAGACACCTTTATCGCGCTGATGAGTCGAGCTGGATCTGACACCCGCATACATTCAACGTCATGAACTTGTCTATCAATCGCTTTTGGGCGATTTTTATCAAAGAAATCAATCAGATGCGTAGGGACCAGCTGACCTTTGCAATGATGTTTGGCATTCCAATTGTGCAACTCATTCTGTTTGGCTTCGCGGTTAACACTAACCCGAAGCAATTACCTACGGCACTCTACAGTGAGGAACACACACCAATCACTCAACGTATTGTCTCGGGTATGCAAAACTCAGACTATTTCAAGTTTATTTCGGTAATAACCGATCATCGAGACGGCACACATCAATTAGCAACAGGTGAAGTTGCCTTTGTCGTTTCGATTCCAGAGGGATTTACAAAGCGGATGATTCGGGGAGACAAACCGCAGATTTTGATTGAAGCGGATGCTTCTGACCCGTCAGCATCTTCTATCGCGCTCGCACAATTAAGTGCTATTTTAGATCGCGCATTGCAGACCGAACTCAAGGGACCACTTCATCAAGCAAGCGCTCCATTACCACCTTATGAGCTAGTCGTTCACCCAAAATACAATCCTGAAGGAATCACTCAATACAATATTGTACCTGGGCTGCTCGGTGTGATTTTAACTCTTACACTCGTCATGATTACAGCGATTTCGATGGCACGCGAAACGGAGCGGGGAACCATGGAGAATTTACTCGCTTTACCAGCCAAACCCATCGAAGTAATGATAGGAAAAATCGCGCCTTATATTGTGGTTGGCGCGGTTCAAACTCTCGTGATCCTAGTTGCTGCAAATCTTATATTTGGGGTTCCTTTTGTGGGTCCTATCTATGCTTTGCTAATAGGTATCATGGTATTTATGGTCGCGAATCTGTCTTTGGGTTTTACTTTTTCAACCTTAGCAACCTCGCAACTGCAAGCGATGCAACTAACATTTTTCTTCTTTCTGCCATCCCTATTACTATCGGGGTTTATGTTTCCATTCCGTGGTATGCCAACCTGGGCTCAGACGCTCGGCGAGGTGTTTCCACTAACGCATTTTCTTCGCATAGTTCGCGGTGTGATGTTAAAGGGATCAGGCTTTGCTGACTTGTACACGCCTATTCTGATGATGCTGGCTTTTACAGGAGTAGTCGGTACGATCGCGATGTTGCGTTATCGCCGAACTCTCGATTGAAAACACTCTTGCTGATCAAAATAAAGTAAGCTGAGATGCTCATTCATGGGCCTCTCATCGCAATGTAAGGTTCTTGAAGTGGTTATTAAACATAGTGAATGGTACGTTGTCTGGCAATAACGCCCTAGGGTCGACCGTAAGATGGATGCGGGCGGGTCGGTGGATAGTT
>CAYGNS010000336.1:0-3802 GCA_964351295.1 uncultured Gammaproteobacteria bacterium | reverse complement strand
CGCTTTCGATGTTGTTTCGTGTAAGCCTTGAAGAAGGCGAAGACCTGCACAGCTTAGACAAAGAATTGCGATTGTGTGAGCGGTATCTGGAATTGGAATTCTGGCGCTTTGACCCACCGCCACTCATTACCCAAACTGTGGATATTAAAGACCCCAAAGCGGTTATGGTGCCTAAGCTGCTGCTGCAACCCCTATTCGAGAATGCTTTAAAATACGGCATCGCCGCGGGCTTACACCCGAGCGAAGCCTTTATTGATTTGAGCATAAAAGAAACCGCCAACGACATTTCCATTAAGCTCAGTAATGCCTTTAGTTTAAAAGAGGGCGTGCATAAGGGGCATGGCGTAGCAATCGAAAACACCAAAGAACGCTTGAGCGTATTGTTTGGGGACCAACAGTCATTTAGAGTTAAGTCGCAAGAGGGCGTATTCCATGTCATGCTGAAGATTCCCAAAAGCAGCACTGCACGCCGCCGCTAAGGGAATGTTAAACAGGTTCGCCATACTCAACAATTTGTAGGAACAAGTATTTATGTACAAAGTGCTTATTGTGGATGACGAACCCCTGGCCCGGTCACGCCTACGCCGATTATTAGAGCAAGTGCCGGACACGCGGGTAGTAGGCGAGGCGGGCGATGGCGATCATGCCGTAGCACAAACGCAAGCCCTAGCCCCTGATGTTATTTTGATGGATATTCAAATGCCGCATCGCACCGGCCTAGACGCGGCTGCGACGATCGTGGCGCAACAAAACCCCTCGCCGAGCATTGTATTTTGTACGGCTTACGATCAGTTTGCCTTAGACGCCATTAAAACCAGTGCGGCCGCATACTTAGTTAAACCAGTCGCACTTGCAGAACTGCAACACGTGTTTGCTAAATTAAGGCGGGTGACCAAGCCACAAGTAGACGCCGTGCGCACGCAGCTGGCAAACAGCAAAAGAACGTTTGTGGAAGAACCCAGCGTAGTCTCGCGTATTAAGAGCGGGCTGTTAAAAACGCCTATAAGCCACATACTTTTTTTTAGAAGTGTCGATAAGCTTGTGTACGCGATGACGCTCGACGGCAAAGAGATTATTGTTGATGTAGTATTAAAAGAGTTGGTTAAGCAGTTTCCGGGAGAACTCGTGCGCGTCCATCGCAATGCCGTGGCCAATATCGGCCAACTCGAAAGTTTGTACAAAGACGAAAACGGCCATGACCGAGTGCGGCTTAGAGACACTGATGTAACGCTCGAAGTGAGCCGGCGACAGTTACGCGACGTAAAACAAACCTTTGCACGTTAACTGCAAAACCATTAGCCCCGCAACTGAATCACAAGCCCAAGCAATAGCACTATGAAAAAAATTGTTTTTTACGTAACGCTCTGCATTGCCCTAACCGCTTGCGCCACAGCCCCACCTACTAATCAAGACGACTTGTGTTCGATATTTATTGAAAAGCCTAAGTGGTATAAAAGCGCGACAAAAAGCGCACAACGATGGGGCGGGCCGATTCATGTGCCCATGGCGATTATTTATCAAGAGTCGGCGTTTAAACACGATGCGCGACCACCCATGCGTTACTTTCTAGGCTTTATCCCACGCGGCCGACCCAGCGACGCCTACGGTTACTCACAAGCATTAGATAGCACCTGGGCCCGCTACGAGCGCGAGACGGGTGCGCGCTTTAAAAACCGCGACAATTTCGCCAACTCCTTTGATTTCGTGCAGTGGTATATGCACACAAGCTATACGACCAACGGCGTGTCGAAATGGGACGCGCGCGAGCAATACCTTAATTACCACGAAGGTCAAGGTGGCTACGCCCGCGGCACGCATCGAAGCAAACAATGGCTGCTAACGACAGCCGATCGAGTAGCCGCCAGAGCATCACGCTACAGCACCCAATTAGTGCGCTGCAAAGCCCAACTCGACCGCGCCAAACGCAGTTGGTTTTAGTGGCAAAGCACACCCCCACCTCATAGCTCAACGTCCCGCCAAGTAAACCGCAATTGGCTCCGCAAGCCGGTCTAATGGACTAAGAGTGCCGGTGTAGTGCCCGCCTAATATGTGGGTGTAGATTTGTGTGGTTTTAACGTCACTATGACCGAGTAGTTCTTGGACAGTGCGGATATCAGTACCATTCTGCAATAAGTGCGTGGCAAAGCTATGTCTAAACGTGTGGCATGTAACGCGCTTCTTCAATTCGGATTCTAAGACAGCCTTCTTAAGTGCCTTGCGAATTACTGATACATGCAAATGGTGTCGGCTTAGGGCTTGCGTTTGTGGATGGTGGCTTAGCGTAGTAGACGGAAATATGAACATCCATTGCGGCATTTTAAAAGCGCTCGGGTATTTACGTGCTAAAGCTATGGGCATAGATGGACCGACCCGTTGCAAATTGTCATGGCGTTGGGTACTTAAAGCGATCTCGATTTGCGACCTAATTGGACTTGCCAAACTGGCCGCCAACAGCGTAACTCGGTCTTTGCGCCCTTTGCCGTTGCGTACGGTTACGCTTAGCGAATCGAAGTCTATATCCTGAACGCGTAACCGCAAGCATTCTGAAACCCGTAGGCCACTGCCATACATCATTTGCACAATAAGTTTGTGCAAACCCCTTAACTTATCGATTACCACGGTGACTTCACGCGGGCTTAGTACAGCGGGTACGTAGCGCGGCCTACGAGCAAATTTAAAGCTGAGGTCAGGTATTGGTTGTTCTAAAAACTTATTATACAAAAAAGCCAAGCTATTCAAGGCGACACGTTGAGTATTTTGCGTAACATGGCGATCATTAGCTAGGTGCTCCAAGAAAGCTTCAATCTCAGCTTTACCCAAGGTGCTCGGGTGAGCTCGATTGCTGAACCGAATAAAATATTTGATCCAATAGATATAGCTCTTTTCGGTTCGAATGCTGTAGCCGCGCAAGCGCATGTTGCGCCGCAATGATTCAATAAATGGGCTCTTTCTGTGCGTAGACATAATCGACCTCTAGTAAAGGCATAAACTGTATTTTTATACAGTTTATTTAGCAAGCCTTAAAAAAGGAGTTACATTTGACACAAATCCACGCTCGCCTTTAATCGTGGTTGAACTCATAATTCGTATAAAAACAAGCACTTAAAGAAAAACTTAGAATATTAACGCGCACAGAGTAGAATGATATGAAGCAAGCTCGCTTTAGTACTCTCAGGAGGCATAAGTTTGAATAATAAACCAACAAACTCAATGATCTGCGTAAGACTTTTAAAAAGTTTGAAAGCAAGAAACCGAGCCTGCTCGCTAATAAGCTGTTATGCATACGGAGTCAGGTTGAGAGCAATCAGTGTTTCACTATTATTACTTTTTACTAGCCCAACTTTTGGTTCTAGTCTGTGTGAAATAGTAGAAAGCTCCGGAGAAGGGCATTGGCCAATAGCGGAGGAAAAATTCACACAAGAAAATGCCATTCTTGCTGCAAAGGAGCTACAACAGATTGTCGGAGATCTGGATAAAGGAGATATGTTTCTTGTACGAAAATACTCGCTGGACAGAGAATCGTTACTTGAGAACAATTATTTGATCATCACTGGTTATGCATTGAAAACCTCAGTATTGAGCGCCATGAAGGACGACCCAAAGAACATAGAATCGCATCGCCAAAGATTCTGCAAATTTTTAGTAAACGAGGCTATGGTCAGGCATTAATGCATAACAAGTTCGCAAACTATGCACAGCCCAAACTGCGGGCTGCGCAGGACACGTTTTCAACGTGCCTGTTGCAAAGGCGTTAATGGTATCCGCGAAGTGGCAGACGAACTGGTTCAGCTGTACTTGAAAA
>CAYGNS010000335.1:0-3812 GCA_964351295.1 uncultured Gammaproteobacteria bacterium | reverse complement strand
GTGTAAGCAATTTAATCGAGTTTTGGTTGGGTGAGAATGGTTTTGGTCCTTACCTAGCTACTCTGCGTAACAGCGCTTCAGCACCGAGTCTCGAAGAAAGCACAAGTAAAGCAAACCAGGCTGTGTCTAGTACGCGCAGTACCGAAGAACCCCTAATGACCGCAGAAACTGTTTCTGTGGTCTCGCTGTAGAGAGGCCATAATCATGACGAGCGAAGCAAGAAAAGCTCTTTTCGACCCGCTGATCAATAATAACCCTATTGCCTTACAAATTCTGGGGATCTGTTCAGCACTGGCGGTTACCACTCAGCTTTCAGTCGCGCTCATCATGTGTGTTGCGTTGACGGCAGTGACCGCGTTTTCTAATCTCTTTATTAGTATTATACGCAACCATATTCCGTCGAGCATTCGAATCATTGTGCAGATGACGATCATTGCATCGCTCGTCATTATTGTGGATCAGGTTCTTAAGGCGTATGCCTTTGATACAAGCAAAAAATTAGCCGTTTTCGTTGGTCTAATCATTACCAATTGTATTGTGATGGGTCGCGCTGAGGCGTACGCCATGAAGAATACGCCATGGAACTCCTTCTTAGATGGTATCGGTAATGGGCTTGGGTACAGCTTAATTTTAATTATGGTTGCCACGGTTAGGGAATTGTTTGGGTCTGGAAGTCTCCTTGGGTTTCCGATTCTTCAGACAGTTTCCGATGGCGGTTGGTATATCCCCAATGGCTTGATGCTGCTGTCACCCAGCGCGTTCATTATTATCGGTCTAATCATATGGGCAATTCGGTCAGCTCGGCCTGCGCAAGTGGAGGCACCGGACTTCGAAATGCAAAACGCGCATTATTCCACTACTCACGTTAGCAAAAGCGGAGCACACTAATGGACTTGGTTAGTATCGCAGTAAAGGCCATCTTTATCGAAAACTTGGCTTTGTCCTTCTTTTTGGGGATGTGTACGTTTTTGGCCGTTTCTAAAAAGATCCAGACAGCCCTAGGTTTAGGTTTCGCGGTCTTTGTAGTGCTTGCAATTACAGTTCCGGTTAACAACCTTATCTATCAAAACTTCTTACGTGAAGGCGCGTTACACTGGGCCGGTTTACCCGAGGTGGATTTGAGCTTTTTGGGGCTTATTTCTTACATAGGGGTGATTGCGGCACTGGTGCAAATTCTAGAAATGTTTTTAGATCGCTACGTGCCTGCTTTATATAACGCATTGGGAATATTCCTACCTCTGATCACGGTTAACTGCGCCATTTTAGGTGCATCGTTATTCATGGTGGAGCGCGACTATACGTTTACCGAGAGCTTAGTTTACGGTTCTTCAGCGGGGTTTGGTTGGGCCTTGGCAATCGTAGCGCTTGCAGGCATTCGAGAAAACCTCCAGTACAGTGATGTGCCAGATGGTCTTGAGGGACTTGGTATCACGTTTATAACGGTGGGTTTGATGGCCCTTGGCTTTTTGGCGTTCTCCGGAATTCAATTATAAATCGTGAAAATCGCAAGGCGTTGTTGCGTCTTTGCATATTGGTCACTTTGTTACCTTCGATTGTTAGTGATAAATAGGCCTCTGGTTCGGTGATGGCGACATCTTGTTGAGGCCAGACAGTTATACTTTGACAGTCCCAGTAACACTGCAATTGTGCGTTCAGTTAAGAGTTTAAAGAGACACTACTCATGTTAGAGATTGGTTTAGGCGTTACCTTTTTTACGATCATTGTTTTAACTTTGGTCGCGGTTATTCTATTTGCTAAGAGCAAACTGGTAGCGAGCGGCACTGTTAAAATTTCGATCAACGGTGAGAAGACCATCGAAGTGCCAGCTGGTGGAAAGTTATTGGGGGTTTTATCTGATAACGGACTGTTTGTTCCTTCGGCCTGCGGTGGTGGTGGCACCTGTGCCCAATGCCGTGTAAAGATTCATGAAGGTGGCGGGTCGATTCTGCCAACAGAGCAAACGCATATCACCAAGCGTGAAGCGGCATGTGGGGATAGGCTTTCCTGCCAAGTGTCAGTCAAAAATGATCTCGAGATCGAAATTCCAGAAGAAGTTTTCGGTGTTAAGAAATGGCGTTGCAAAGTTCGGTCAAATGAGAACGTTGCGACCTTTATCAAGGAGTTGGTTTTAGAGTTACCAGAAGGTGAGGCGGTTAAGTTTCGCGCTGGAGGATATATTCAAATCGAGTGTCCACCGCACGAAATCAAATATAAAGATTTTGTGGTTCAGGACGAATACAAACCCGATTGGGATCACTTTAATATTTGGCAGTACGAGTCTGTGGTTGAAGAAACGGTAGTGCGTGCCTATTCAATGGCCAATTATCCGCTCGAAGCCGGCATTATTATGTTGAATGTGCGCATTGCCTCGCCTCCGCCACGCACCGAGGGCTTACCCCCTGGCAAAATGTCGTCGTACATTTTTAATCTAAAAGCTGGCGATGAAGTCACAATTTCAGGCCCGTTTGGCGAGTTTTTTGCTAAAGAAACGGATGCTGAAATGGTGTTCGTAGGTGGCGGCGCTGGCATGGCGCCCATGCGCTCGCACATTTTTGATCAATTAGAACGCATTAAAACGAAACGCAAAATTACGTTCTGGTACGGTGCGCGTAGCTTACGAGAAATGTTTTATGTAGAAGATTTCGATCGTCTTGCGGCCGAGCATCCTAATTTTGAATGGCACGTTGCACTGTCGGATCCGTTAGCTGAGGATAATTGGACGGGCGATACTGGTTTTATTCATAACGTGCTTTACGAGAACTATTTGAAGGATCATGAAGCACCGGAAGATTGTGAGTTTTATATGTGCGGTCCGCCCATGATGAATCAGGCCGTGATCAATATGTTGCAAGATCTCGGCGTAGAAGAAAGCAATATTATGCTGGATGATTTTGGTGGTTAGCGGAGAGACTTCTAATACAGCTCTTCGCTGTGTGGCGCTTTCCAACTGAAGCGTCCGCGGTAAGCATCAACAACCCTATGGTATTCATCTGATTGCGATAAAGCGACTTGAGCCCACTCGGTCGCTTGGTTGCCGCGAAGGTGTTTTCAAAATATGCTACGCATACAATCTTATGTTTGATGCAAGCTCTTGCCCCCCCATTTCTAAGCTATTAGGTTTATTGAGCGTGTTGGGCATACTGTTGCTCGGCTTGAACGCCTGCAGCGGCCCAAACCAATCGCCAGCCGATCTATGGATCTTTAAAGGTCCAATTATGGGTACCCACTACACGATCAGCGTGGTGGTGCCTAGTGAGCATTCCGCCCCACGAGAAGAGCTTGAGCAGTCGTTGGTATTGGTAATGCAAAATACCAATCAAGTGATGTCGCACTATCTAAGCGATTCAGATTTGACCAAGCTTAATCAAGCGCCACCCTATCAGGCCGTTAGAGTACCCAGCGACTTGGCTTCGATACTGCAAACTTCGCAGGATATCAGTGAATTGTCTCACGGCGCGTTTGACGTAACGTTGGCGCCCGCGATCGATGCTTGGGGGTTTGGTCCAAAGGGACAAATCACGGTGCAACCTAGTCCGGCTGAATTGGCTCAATTGCGCGCCCAAGTGGGTTATCAAAAATACTCGGTTGCTGACGATCGTGTGACGAAACTGGCCGATGGTTTAAGTTTTAATCTGTCAGCAATCGCCAAGGGCTTCGCTGTGGATCAAGTATCCGAATTTCTGTACGAACAGGGTTTGGTGAATCATTTAGTTGAAATTGGCGGAGAGTTACGTGCATCCGGAACCAGTTTGGAAGGCGATGTCTGGCGTATTGGCATCGAGCCGCCACAAGTGAGTCGGGGCGTAAGCCAG
>CAYGNS010000334.1:0-3818 GCA_964351295.1 uncultured Gammaproteobacteria bacterium | reverse complement strand
GAGTAATATCGATGTAACCAAGGCTTACATCGACTCTCTACAAGATCGAATCAATCGCAATGAAACCAAAATTGCAACGATTACCAATGCGGCATTTCAAGAGCAGATTAGAACTGAGAATGCTGAGCTGCAAAGCAAAATTGACTTAGCTAAGGTGCAACTTGCCGATCTTGTGCAACAAAAAATCGCCGTGCAGGAACGCTTCGCAAAAGAGCTCGAACTGTATCGTGAATTACGGGCTAGTGAATAGCCCTCACGAATGACAAGAGCGCGCGGCTATGCGAATGCTAAGCAGTACACACAGTTAGGCTAACAGTAAGTTTGGCGGCAGCGCGAGTTCCCACCTCATTCACGGCCACCTTTTATCTTTGCGCGGTACTTGTATGCAATTCAACTTCCGTTTAAGCACGAAACTATTGTTGAGCTTTGCGGCGGGAGCGATCACTGTGATCGCCTTTGCCCCGTTCGACTATGCTTGGCTAGTGCTTCCAACACTTTCTGTGCTATTGCTATGTTGGTATAACTCCTCGCCGCGCGATGCGTTTTGGAGCGGGCTTGCTTTCGGGATGGGCCTATACTTGTTGGGAACCTCGTGGGTGTATAACTCGCTCGCAGTCTATGGCGGGATGCCACTATGGATGGGTAGCATCGCGGTGTTGGGCTTTAGTTTGTTGATGGCTTCTTTCATAGCGCTTTGCGGTGCAATCGTCGCTTTGCAAGTGCCGCCACGGAGCTGGATTCGACTAGCGTTGTTTGCTCCAGCCTGGGTTATCTTTGAGTGGTGTAAGAGTTGGGTACTAACTGGCTTTCCTTGGATGGATCTTGGGTATAGTCAGACCGACACATTGCTATCGGCACTTGCGCCCATCGGCGGCGTTTATTTAGTGTCTTTCGCACTGGCCTTGCTGGCCAGTGCTATCGTCATGTTAATAGCTCACCTGAGCATTCCGCTGTTCGAGCGTCTAGCGCTGCTGGTGGGTGTGGTTGTCATGGTGGGCGGGGCGAGCTTTGCCTCGCAGTCGTTCGAGTGGGGTGCGGATGCCGGACCAGCAGTGCGAATTGGCATTGTGCAACCCAATACGCCGATCGAAAAGAAATGGGGGTTAGCTTACCGCGACAACGTGATTGCCGGATTAGTGCAACGTAATAACGAACTGCTCGCCGAGCAAAATCTCGATCTGATTGTGTGGCCCGAGACTGCGCTCCCCGTATTGCTATCGCAGACGGATGCGGAATTTTGGTCGGCTGTGCGACCTGCGCAAACCGCATTGTTGACAGGCCTGGTCGAACGCACGGTTAGTGCTGATGGGGAGGTTGCGGACTATAACGCGGCCGTTTTGCACTGCGGTGATTCTCTGAGTACTTATCGCAAGCGGCACCTTGTGCCTTTTGGCGAATACTTGCCATTAAAATTTTTGTTTCAGTGGGTCATCGATTATCTGCAATTGCCCATGAGTGATTTTTCAGCATGGCAAGCCGAGCAGCAGCTTGCATGCGGTGAGGCACTGCAACTTGGCTTGTCGATTTGTTATGAAGATGCATTTTCAAATGAGCATCGCGTCCACACACGAGGCGCTACGCTGCTTATTAATATTAGCGAAGATGCATGGTTTGGCGATTCTTTTGCACCCCACCAACGCCTGCAAATGGCGCAGATGCGTGCGCGCGAGTTAGCCTTGCCGTTAGTGCGTAGTGCTAATTCGGGTCCATCGGTGTTGATTGATCACAATGGCAAAATAATGGCCGAGACTGAACAGTTTGTGGCCACGACCTTAAGTGGACAGGTACAACCACGTACTGGTGTAACGTGGTTCAGGCTGTATGGCGAATGGATTATCTATGTGAGTTTTGCGGCACTGCTGATTGTTCAGATCGTTCGTCGACGGCGTACATAAGTTATCACCTAACTATCGGGCTTGACCGCTTGTTTAGGCTAGGTGAAGTAATGAGTGGGCGATTAGCTTATTCCAAGCAGTGCCCTTGATCATATTTCGTCAGCCTTCTTAATTGCGCGATCAATTCCAGAAAAGGCTGGGCGTTTGATTTCACGGCGCGGCCCGTTAGGCGAATCAGCCCGCGCTCGTTCGCGGTCGGCGCGCATTGTGGCGCGTTCGCTACGCGTGGGTTGTGTGTTACTGGGCTCGAGACTTGTTAGCGGAGAGGGTTGAGATAAAAAGGCGCTTTCCACCGAGTCGGTGGCTTTGCTGAAACTAATGTTCGCGCCTTGCATGTTCCCCGCCTTATTCAGCGGCAGGCTTTCAATTGCACCTGCACGATTCAACAAGACTTCGTTCATGCGAATTTCTTCGAGCTTGGCTCCAGAACCCTTAATTTCATCTCCCACGGAATATAACTGACTGGCTTGTGAGCCAGCTTGAATGATTGCGCGGGCATAACCGGGAACATTGGCCGATAGTACACCTTGTAACGTTAAATTGAGCGTTGTTTTTGGCGCTGCAACTAACGCGGGTGCTTTGTTGCCAAACAGATTAGCACGCGTTACTACATCGCTGCGAATGCCTTGCTGAGCCGCCCTTTCTAGCAGCGGGGGCGCATTCTGTGGTGCGTAATCCTGAGCTTTAGCTTTACGTAGGTCTAAAGTATGGAACGTAATCAAAACCACCACGAGCAAAGCTAAAACAATGCTTCCCCCCAACGCGAGCAGGGTCGCATGGCGTTGTGCCAGATCGCTTAGTTCATTAATACTGTTTCGACTTAACTTCATTGGTATAGTGTAACTCAGATTGATTTAAAGCCACATTGATTAACATTAACGCAGCGACAGCAAGCAATGTCGCAGCTAAACCACCTATAGCCATCACATCAGCTAGGAATGCGGTTCTACTCATTCAAACAAATATTGAACACGCTGATTGCTTATTGTCTCCTGCGTAAGGCGCATCGGCAGATTCATCACAATGGTTTAATCTGGCTTAACGAGCTCGTTGCCGCGCCCGCGCACGAGGGCGATATGCAACCTCATGAGGCCTTAACCCCTATGGCGAATTATAAACTTGAGATGGATTACGCATTGCGTTGGCATGAGTATCTGCGCTTAGCGTCACGACTTCCGCTGTGGTGGAATTCACGAGTCCCCACCTGTTTAGTGCGCTCTTGTGCGTTAACTCTATTATTGCGGGCGCGCGGATGGCAGCCGCAGCTCCGCCTTGGGGTTAGTAAGCGGGGAGGGCAAATGGCCTCGCATGCTTGGGTTGAACTCGGGGGCATAATGGTAGGCGAGCCTGCCAATGTTGCGAGTGACTTTGTAGTAGTGGAGTTTTCCGCTTGGCGCTAGGCTAGCCTTGACCTGACTTGCTTAGAGCAAGAGCAAGGTCGCGAGCCCCAGCACCGAAAAATAGCCGACTACGTCGGTGACGGTGGTAAGTGCTACGCCGCCTGCGAGAGCGGGGTCAACACCGACTTTTTCTAGAAAGATTGGAATGCAGACCCCGGCAATGGCACCCATTACTAGATTGGCTACCATGGCAGCCGCGATGACACTGCCCAACTGCGGGCTGTTATACCAAAAGCCAGCAATGACAGCGATCACGAAGGCCCACAGCAACCCGTTTAAGATACCAACTAGGCTTTCCTTTTTAAGCACATTAAACGCGTTCTCGCTCGAAATGGTGCCAAGGCTCATCCCTCTAATTACCACTGTAAGCGTTTGCGTACCGGCATTACCGCCCATACTCGCCACGATCGGCATGAGTACGGCAAGTGCGACGAGTTGCTGGATCGAACCTTCGAACTGACCTATAACCCAAGAGCCGAGTAACGCTGTTATCAGGTTAACGCCAAGCCAAACCGCGCGATTT
>CAYGNS010000333.1:0-3819 GCA_964351295.1 uncultured Gammaproteobacteria bacterium | reverse complement strand
GTTCATATCATCGATATCGTAACTAATCTCATCCGCTGTGAGCGTGAGCTCTTCGTCGAGATCGTACAACAAATCAATTTCGTCGTCGTCCTGAGCAGGATTTTGCACTGCGGGTTTGCTGCTTTTTTGGCTTCCTCCACCGCTAGAAACATCTCGGGCATCCATCGCGACTTCATCTAGCTCGCTTAACTCACTATGCACATCGTCAAAATTGATTAGGCCCGCTTTATTCTGTACAGCGGAACGATCAGCTTCCCCGCCGCGCATTGGGGTGCTCGCACCGCGCTGATTGTTTACGCGCTCGACATTCGTGGCGGGATTTACCTTCGCCGCGAGAGTCGCTGCGGCGCTCGCTATGGCATCATCAAACAATGGGTTTTCAGGTGAAATTTCACGACCCATAGCAACCACATTGGCCCAATCCGAATCAGAGACAGTATCCCGCTGTGCGTACAATTCCTCGGCTATGCGTTCAAAGCCTTGGGTATTGCCGGTTTTATGATACAAAGACAAGAGCTTATGTTTTATATCCACACGGTTCGGGCTGATCGCAATCCCATCAAGCAGCACTTCTTCAGCCTGCTCATCGCGACCGTAGGCAATATACACATCAGCTTCAGCGATGGGATCAACTTCATCGGCCTGAACCACGGCATCACTGTCACTGTATACGGTTAAAAACGAGGTTTCTTTGTCGGCTCTGTTGGCTTCCTCCGAAACGGTCACCTCAAAACCGGAGTCACGGCCATCATCGGCATCAGCCTGAGTTATAGAATTAGTTTCAATTGATAGCATACTCACTTCAAACTCTTCATCTGCACGACGACGCCGATACACTAGCAGTGCTAGGCCCGCGAGCAAGATTGCGCCCACACCCGCTATGATCGTACTCAGCCCCGATTCCTGCATCGTATTTAAAGTACTACTGATAAAACCTTCGCTTCCTTTTACTTTAATCGGTCGAGGCTGCGAGTTCGTGGAACTAGTCTCGGTTACGGCTGAGCTCTCGCCCTCGCCCGATGCTATGTCTATCGACTCATCGCTCAGATCTTCAATCACGCCGAGATCTTCGTCCTGCGCATCAAGATCTATAATATCTATACCGTCGTTTATGTCTGCCGTAGCGTCCGACGGGTCGTCAATACCAGCGCTTTCGACACCTAGTCCACCGTCCACCTCACCCAAGCCTTCGAAATCGGCTGAGGCAGATTCAGATCGGTCGTTTTGCGCGGCGAGTGCGGACTCTAAATTAGCCAAATCCGCATCCTCTACACCAAGCGTCATCAAACGATTGAGGTCAGAAAGTTGCCCTTCCAAAATCGAAATCCGCTCGGATAACTCTTGATTCTCTTGCGAAGACGACGCAAGCGAAGCCTCTAACTGTGTAATTTGATCGCGCAGTGCAATGACCTCGCCCTCACGAGAGTCCGACTGCGAACTCGATACAAACGTTTCGGCTTCACTGGCTGCGCCTACTCTAAACGTATCACCTGCAACATCACCAGCTTCGCTATTACCATCAGATTGGTAACCATCAGCGGCAAGCTCATCACCAAAGGCATAATCGTCTTGGCCAACACGCACTCCTGCCGCATCCGTAGCGGCATCGCCAGAGCTCGAATCGACCAGCAAGTAAGAGGGATCCCAATCTTGCAATTGGTTTCGATAGAAATCGCGAGCGTCCGCCAACTCCACAGCCCGAATTGCATTCATGTCGCCAATTTTAAGGATTGCGCCCTGCATCAATCCATTGATGTTACCTTTGATGAAAGCACTTTGATTCTCCTCGAACATCACTTTCATAATCTGATAGATGCTCAAATCCGGAAATTGTTGTTGCAGCTCCGCCGCAATCACACTCAGCGACTCTCCTGCAACCACAGGCCCATACTGGGCGTCTAGACCCTGCGAAGCAGTGTCTTGACTGATCGTGGAAGCTGACTCATTGGTCGCTTGCACATCTTCAAACGAAACATAGTCGTCGGCTTGCGTAAAATCATCAGGGATTTCCGCTGGAATATCCCTACCCGCGCCTGTGACCTCAGCGAAGGTCTCACTATCTACTTCAGCTAAAGGTTCCAAGCGCTGCGCGTCTTCGTTTGAATACGAAGGGGCCTGCTCAGTTTCGACAATTCGCGGTTGCGAAATGGCAGGTGGTGCATCCGCGGCGTAAATCGGCGGGTCAATCAGTGCTGTGTATTCTCGTAAGAAGCTGCCACCAGACCAATTCACTCGAACCAATAAATGCACAAAGGGTTCATTTATAATGGAGTCACTGAGAATTCGCAGCACCGGCACACCGCCCCGTTCCTCTACAGCCAGCCGCACTGAGCCTAAATAACTCGGGTAGTCTATACTTAAGCCCTCAAACTCCTCGCGCGAAGCAATGCGTGCTTGCACAGAACTTAAGTCGTCGCCTTCGGCAAGACTGAGTTCGATTACTCCATCAAGCGGTTGATCTAGGTTCGATTGCACTTCCAACGATCCCAGCCCGAGCCCCCACGCAACACCCATCCAAGTTGCCGCCATTATCGAAGCGACTAGCTTGACCATCATTTTTAAAACTCGTTGCGTAACTATCATAGGTACTTTTACGTTAAACCTTTTTATGGCTGCGGCCACACTCAATATTAAATAAAAATGGGTATGCTCGCTCGCGTTAAAATAGAGAACTGTTAATTAATTGATTTTTATCTCAATGTGGATACCGACGTTCTTTACTTGAAAATCAATGATGTTGAGGTACCATGCTTAAACGATGGTTGCTTCAGTCCACTCGTCAGCCCAGAAAGGTGCATGGCCTGACACAGTGTCATCTCGGTGTGAACATCTCGTGGAACTGCTTTTTAAGTCTTTCGTTAATCATAAGAAGATATCCACAAATGTTAACCTTTACTTAGTAAGTAACGCACGACGAATCCCTTTTATACCGCTTTTTTTTATAAAAATCTGTTTAATTTTAAGCATTTAGGAACACATTGTAACAACTTACATAAGTTTTAAGCAATACACCCTAACCGCATGCCGTCATGCGGACCTAACCAGGGCTGTTTAGGCACGCGTGCAACGCGTCTAAATTAGAGATAATCACGCACCAAAAGCTCCGCAATTTGCACGCTGTTCGTTGCAGCGCCCTTGCGCACATTGTCCGACACTATCCATAAATTTAAACCACGTGGATGTGAAATATCGTCGCGCACGCGGCCAACAAACACCGCGTCTTTACCCACCGCCTCGGTCACCGCTGTTGGATAACCACCAGGTTGGCGCTTGTCGACCACTTTTACACCCGGTGCTTTACGCAACAGTTTGAGCGCTTGCGCAGCGGTAATTTTTTCACGCGTTTCGATATGACACGCTTCAGAATGACCATAGAAAACCGGCACGCGCACTGCCGTTGGATTCACTTGAATAGTGTTGTCACCCATTATTTTGTGAGTCTCCCACACCATTTTCATCTCTTCTCGCGTGTAGCCATTATCTTCAAACACATCGATATGAGGTATCACGTTGAAGGCAATTTGTTTAGGGTACACCTCGCTGACAATCGACTTACCACTTAACAGGTTTACTGTCTGCTTCGCCAATTCTTCCATCGCGTCTTTGCCTGTGCCTGACACAGCCTGATACGTCGCCACGTTAATACGTTCAATACCAACCGCATCGTAAATGGGTTTTAACGCAACTAGCATTTGGATGGTGGAACAATTCGGGTTGGCAATAATATTGGTCTTGGTATAACCCGCAATGGCGTGCGCATTCACTTCAGGCACAACCAAGGGAACATCATCGTCATAACGAAAGTGCGATGTGTTATCT
>CAYGNS010000332.1:0-3820 GCA_964351295.1 uncultured Gammaproteobacteria bacterium | reverse complement strand
GTTCTGGGTGGTGCCGAGTTCTGTTACGCCAAATTCTAGCTTAACCCATCCATCTATTGAGTGTTGTCGTATGATCAACGGATAGATTGGAGGGAGGCGGACTAACGGCGCGGCTTTTTCAAGTTGATCCGCGCTCCTGTATTTCGAACCATCTAGTTCGTTTAACGCCGCATCAATCTGTTTTCTTATTGATGGGGTTTGATTTTGTGCTTGATCTATGGGCATTACCTTAGCAATAGCAGTAATCTTAAAATATATTCTGAGTTCTTTAATGGGATTTGGACACTTTCAATTCTTTAAGTACAAACACGTTTATTCGCCTTTAAACAATCGTGGGGCGAGACACCATCAGTGCCGGGTTAATGAACGCGAGTGATATTCTTAGAATTAGCCTTCGAACTTTACCACCTGATGCTTTGGGTGGTCTCCCGAGCTAAATATCAATATTGCTCTAGCCCATGTGCCTATTGAATACGCGCAAATAGGCACACCTTTAAAAGTTGAGTTACCTGAAGCATATTGTGAGCATCCTGGTCAACCAGTGGCGGCGGAGGTGTGTGATGTGCCGTTTCGGCCGTCAAAAAATCCGAGCGCTCGCGAAAAAGCGATGTTGGCTGGAAGAGACTCTAGCGACTAAGCGCTCCTAGGGGGCTAGCCTAAACGCGACGCAAAAAAAATCAGTTAGGCCTATGCCTAACTGATTTTTTAATGATCCAACTGTGTAGGCTCAATTTGAGCCGCACCAGAGGTGCTATTTTTTAATAAGGCGCACAACAAATATTAAGATAGCGGCCCCAACAGTCGCCATTATGATTGAGCCGACTATGCCGCTTACCGCGATACCTAAAAAGTTAAAGACGAAGCCGCCTAGAAAAGCGCCAATAATACCCACTACGATGTTGCCAATTAGGCCAAACCCACCGCCTTTGACTAAAGTGCCAGCCAACCAGCCTGCCACGGCACCAATTGCTAAATAGATAATTAGTTCTTGAACGACCATAAGTCCTGCTCCTGTGTTATTGGTAATTGATTTCTTGCATGCGCCTTAAGCTATACAAACACATGACCTAAAGCACTATAGCAGTAATTGCTATGCTGGTTGCGCTATAGCGGTTGGGTGAAACGTTAATTTTTGTAAGAGATAGTGCCGAACTTGTAACTGTTTGATGTGGAATATTGTTTCACAGCATTTTAGGGTTTTGGCGGATATTCGCTGATGGCTTGAGACTCAAAAGAATTCTGCTGCCGTATTCAACGTTGGCTAAAGACAAATACTAGCGATGTTGCCATTGCTCGTTTTAGCTGCAAAGCACAGCACCTCGGCTGGATCGCAGGCATCTCCCAGACCGTCTTCGTTTGAGTCTTGTTGATTGGGGTTTTTGACGATTGGGCAGTTGTCGTTTACGTCCTCAACAAGGTCGTTGTCGTCGTCGGCATCGCCTACGTTGCACATGCCGTCACGATCAGTATCTAAACCATCGTTGTTAGGTCTGGCGTCAGAAGCAGGACCAAAGCCATCCGTGCCGATCGAGCAGTCGTCACATAGATCGGAATCTAAGTCTTGGCATATTGAGTTGTTATAAGCCGCCGTATCATTTGCGTTGATCACGCCGTCGTTGTCGATATCGTTATCACAAACATCGCCCGCCGCATCGCCATCAAAGTTAAGTTGGTTGGCGTTTTGGTCGTTCGGACAGTTGTCTAATAGGTCAATCACACCGTCATCGTCAGAATCTGTGGGCGCGCTGTAAGGCGGTAATCCTGCCAAGTAGTTCTGTGATACTTGCTCTGAGGTTAGCGCGCTACAGTACACTGCCGCTAAAAACAGTTTTCCAAACCAAGGCCTGTCGCCGGTAGCTTCGTTGCCTAACACCAGGCTGTATCCTGTGTTCCAATTCGACAAATTTCCGCCCACGGTACCCACGACTTGCGGAACGCCATTCAAATAAATCGAGGCATTACCCGCATCATCCCGTGTATAGAGCACATGCTGAAGCTCAACTTTTACCGTTGAGGCGGGTACTTCTATTGATGGGGTGCCATTGTTGTCCGTGCTAGTTGTTCGCAGCCGCACATCGTAACGGTCATCTTCCTGCCCCAGTGTAAAGTTGCGAGTTGTGGTAGAGCTTGATAACGACACAATCCGCACTGGCCCCGGGCCACTTTGGGTTAAATTATTCGTTTCTACCCAAGCTTCGATACTAATCTCATTGCTGGCAGTACAGGCATTAATGATCTTAGTTGCGGTGCCGCCCGTTATTAATGTGTTCGCCGTAAATTCCAGCCCACCACCCTCCAACCAGTCTATTGTCGCTTCGTTCGCGATCGTAAGATTGAGAGCCGGATTCACGCCCGAAACATCATTTACTTGGGTGCCCGAAGCTTCTTCAAAGTTGTACAAAACCTGCAGTCCGTTTTCAACGCGCGGCGCTTGTATAACGGCAATAACAACGTGATCAGTCGCGCTCTCAATGCCATCAGAAACTTCAAGCTCGAATTCATAAGTGCCGAGCACATCGGGCGTAAAGAAGGCTATTTCTTCGGTGGCATCATTGATTGTCACATTAGGACCCGATATTTGCGTCCACTGTTCGCCCGTTAAAAAATCATCATCACCGTCAGGGTCCGTGGTGCCGCTGCCATCTAAGCTTACGCTCTGTCCAACAAACCCTATCTTGTCGAGACCCGCATCTACGATGGGTGGTTGGTTGTTCTCGGTGTCACCAATAATGTAAACGGCTGACGCCTCGCTGCTCGGGTTAAACAGGGCTTTAAAACCACGCGCGCGAAGAACTGCGCTTTCGGTGATGTTTATTGCGCTTGTGTATAAGGGTGATGCGGTTGTGGGTGACGTATTGTTTAAGGTGTAATGAATATCAGCGCCGGCAGTCGCGCCGCTTACGGTTACTGCAATAGGTGCTGGTGAGCTGCCGCCGTTCGGATCGAAAACTGGCGTGGCGACGGTTTCTTGAGATGTATATCGAACGCGCCTAATCTGCGCACTGCTAGTGGTATAGGTGGTAAGCATGTAATACAACTCGCCAGTGTTTGCAAAGCGGGTGATCACGGGCTTAACCGATATACTATTGCTACCAACAACGCCGATTCCAGTTTCAAATGCGGCTGATGTTGTGTTCGCGTCAGATGCGATTGTGTTGATGCGACCGGTACTACTGGAATTGCTGCCCCACAGCGCCGCAAAATAGTTCCCGTTATAGCTTGGCGGAAAATTGCCTAAGCCTGCATTGGGCATCCAAGCTCCACCGGTAATGAGCTCGCCACCCGCCCCCGAGGCATTGGCCCAACTCGAGCGTGTGTTGCCGATACCCGTACCTTCATGCTGATAGTTGGCACCAGCCTCTGCAATGTAGATGCTGGCCTTGTTCGTACCGCGCGCTTCGTTAATATACAGGGTGCCTGAGTCAGGATGCTTAGACATACTATAGGGATTGCGTAAGCCCAGAGCATAGATGGCCCGGAATGTGCCAGATGCCTGATTATAAAAGGGATTGTTGGTGGGTATCGTACCGTTACTGTTGACGCGCAAAACTTTACCCGTAAAGGTCGATAAACTTTGCACGGGATCACCCGCAAATTCTCCTTCCCAGCCATCGCCGGTCGTAATGTAAAGCTTGCCATCCGACCCAAATTCTAATGCGCCGCCATTATGGCTACCGCTCGAGCCGTTGACATTAAACGGCAGATCGATCAATAACTGCTCGGTGCCATCGCTTATATTGGGGTTTGCACCGCTGGCTTTTACTCTAACCACACGATTGTGCAATGTGGTGTTGCTCATATAAAAGGCGTAGACGTAGCC
>CAYGNS010000331.1:0-3821 GCA_964351295.1 uncultured Gammaproteobacteria bacterium | reverse complement strand
GCCTCGTACTGACCGCCCTCAGTGCCTGGAAGAGCAATACTAATAAAGTCACCTTTGTTCGCTGGTCCATCCCAAACAATCTTGACCTCTTCCCCAACTTTCACATCACTGGGGGCTTGTACTGAAACGTTGGGCATCGTAGTACTTACAGGTTGAACTGCCCATATCTCTCGACTTTGTCCAGAAACATAGCGGATCTCGAACTCTCCCGCTTCGGCCGGCAAGCGTAATTTTGCATCTTGGTTGGGTTTTACATAAACGTAAAACAAGTATTCCTGGCCTGAAGCAGAAGGTTCCGCTACGGCTATAAAGTCGCCCCGATTAGCCGGGCCTTGCCACTTAACATCGATCTCGGCTCCCGCTATTTGTGGGGCTAAGACGTCGATACTCACTTCGGGCAGTGTCACCTCAAGCGGTTGAGACTCCCAAACCACTCGGTCACCACCTGACACATAACGCAGCTCATATTTACCGGCCAGGTCGGGCAAACGAATAGAGGTAGGGCTACCTTTCGCGATAGCTGCATTGCTAAGGTGAGTGCGTCCATCAGCGCCTTGTTCTGAGATGGCTAGCTGATCGTATCGATCATTTGGCCCTACCCATTCAACACTGATTTCAGTGCCTGCTAAGCCATTGCTGGGTGCGGTTAGTGTAATCTCCGGCATCTGTAGGGTTAAGGACGAGCGAGCGATCACTGTGTTGTTGGCAGCATCAAAATAGCGCACTTCGTAGTCGCCTGGTTCGTCAGGTAGCTCTATACGGAGTGATTCGGCGTCGTCAATTCGCTTGTTGCCCGAGCGAACACTGTCGGCGGCATCCGCGGCCACAATTACAATGTAATCCTTGGCTGAGCTTTTACCTGACCAAGAAATCTCGAGCTCTGATCCAGCCCTAGCCGTATCCGTAAATTGGAGCTTAATATCGCCAACGTCCTTGGGGGTTGACGCTTCGCTACTGCTCCTCGATTGCGGAGATGACTCGTCGTCGCCGCTAAAAATAAATAAGGCCGCTAAGCCCAGTACAACGGCGACGCCTACACCCGTTAAGATTCCGCTCAATCGCGATCCTGATTTCACTGTAGCCGTTTTACCACGAGCCACTTTCGACAAAGCAGCCGCGGCCTTTTTACTAGCCATTGCAACGGCTTTCTCATCCTGTTCCTTCTCCAGGATATTAGAAACGGTGCGCGTGAGCTCTTGTAAATGGGCATCCATGGCAGGCGACATAGCATCAAGCCAATGCGTGGAGCTTAAAAAGTATTCCATATCGCGTGTTGGCTGCACGTCTTCAATTCGGAACGGCACCACGACTACATCGTGCTGTACTGCGCGTTCAACTTCGCGCATCACCTGTTTGGAGTCGTTTGATTTAGCTGAAAAAATCACCACCATAACGCGACTCGCTTCGATGGCCGCCACGATGGCACCGCCCCAAGAGTCACCAGGGCGAATATCGCGTGGCGCAATCCAACAGCGAATACCAGCTTGTTCTAGTGACGCGGTTACGGCATCCGCTATGATTTTGTCTTCCGAGGAGTGCGAGATAAACGTTTCGTGAGCCATAGGAATTCCTATTGTTTCTGCCAAAAGTGAGTAATCATAAAACTGCTGAGCCAACTGACGGCCCGTGCGTGACCATGCTGAGTATTTAATTCTACAAGGATATGTTTAGAGTGCCAGTAGCGGCGCTGAAAATCCAATCGTCATGAATGGAAACCATTAGATTTAGTCAGGTCATTGATAGCACACGTCATTCCCACGCAAATGAAAACGTCATTCCCGCGGAGGGCAATAACTTCACCCCCGCGCAGGCGGGGGCCATGGTTTAGCAACGTGCCAGATAATGGATCCCCGCCTCCGCGGGGATGACGATGGGGATGACGGCGAGAGTCAATTTACTTGCAGACTACCATCTCAAACCTGTCAGCATTCCCATACCCCAATAAGCGCTACCCTGATAATATGAGAGCCAGTCGAAACGCCCCCTCAAGCTCAACATCACCGCCACCCGCAATCTACATTAACCAACACCCATAACACCATGAGCCACTCAACGCACACCTACGCTGACGATCCGCGCAATCAATCAATTTTAATAAACATTAATGGCGAGCTTTTTCCGCGCGATCAAGCCAAGGTGTCCGTCTTTGATTCAGCGTTTATGCTGGGCGATGGTGTATGGGAGGGTCTACGAGTTCATCACGGTAAGGTCGCCTTTTTGCAGACACATCTCGACCGACTCTATGCGGGCGCAAAGGCCTTAGATTTTCATCCTGGCTTAAGCCAAGCGGAACTCACAGACCGCATTTACGCAACCTTACAAGGCAACCAAATGCATGAGGGCGTGCACCTGCGCCTAATGGTGAGTCGAGGCACTAAGTCCACACCGTATCAAGACCCGCGTGTAACCATAACCCCGCCCACAATTGTGATCGTGCCCGAATACAAAGAAGCATTGCCCGAGACTGTCATCAAGGGGGTTAATTTATTCACCGTTCACGTGCGTCGTGGCTTTCCTGATGTGCAAGACCCAAAGCTCAATAGCCACTCAAAGATCAACTGCATCCTTGCGTGTATTCAGGCGACCAAAGCCGGAGCGGATGAAGCCTTGATGTTAGACCCCCATGGTTTTGTAGCCACTTGCAATAGCACCCATTTTTTTATCGTTAAAAATGGCTGTGTTATGACCTCTACTGGGCAATTTTGTATCGACGGAGTTACTCGTGGTGCAGTATTGCGCATCTGTCGCGAACAAGGCATTGAGCACGCCCAAACGGTGTTCTCGCTCTCAGATGTCTATAGCGCCGACGAGGCATTTGTAACCGGAACGTTCGCTGGTCTAGTACCCGTACGATCGGTAGACGGTCGAGAGATTGGTGACGGAAAACGTGGTCCCATGGTCAAGCAACTGCAGGAACATTACATGGCCTTGCTCGATGCGGAGTGCAGTCATGACTGATTCGATTATTCGCATCGCCATGTGGAGTGGCCCTCGCAACATTTCCACAGCGATGATGCGTGCATGGGAAAATCGAACCGATACGCAAGTGGTTGACGAGCCATTCTATGCGTGTTTCTTGAGCGCTACTGGACTGGTGCATCCGATGCAAGAGGAAGTGTTGGCGAGTCAATCCAGCGATTGGCAGACGGTGATTGCACAAGAACTCAGTGGGCCGCTTACCAGTCCAGCGTTCATTCAGTATCAAAAACACATGACCCAGCATATGGTGGCACCGCTCAATAGGGACTGGTTTAGAAGTCTGCGTCATGCTTTTTTAATTCGCCACCCAGCCGAAGTGGTGGCTTCTTACCAAGAAAAGCGCGGGAGCGTTAACGCTGAAGATGTAGGCTTTGCTAAACAACGTGAATTGTTTGAGCTAGCCAAACGTTCTTCAGGTAAGGTACCCCCAGTGATCGACGCATCGACGATATTAAAAGATCCGCGCAAGAGTTTAAGTGCGCTTTGTGCGGCGCTCGATGTAACTTTTGACGATGCAATGTTGAGTTGGCCAGCAGGTCGCCGAGCATCCGATGGTGTATGGGCGCCGCATTGGTATAACAAAGTAGAAGCGTCTACCGGTTTCGCACCGTATGAACCACGTGTGCCGAAGCTTAGCGCTGCAGAGCAGAAAGTGGTTAACGAATGCCTACCCGATTATGAGGCGATGGCGGAGTTTGCTCTATAAATGGTGGGGGCCATGAACAAGCACCATGCCAAGTAATGGTTCCCCGCCTGCGCGGGGATGGATGGCGGGATCTTGCTAGGCAATGGTTCCCCGCCTGCGCGGGGATGGATGGCGGGATCTTGCTAGGCAATGGTTC
>CAYGNS010000330.1:0-3821 GCA_964351295.1 uncultured Gammaproteobacteria bacterium | reverse complement strand
GCGAATTGTCCTACGAAACCATCGAAAAAGTGGTTTTAGAGCGCACAGGTAAAGCGATTAGCTTAAAAGACCCTAAAGTTCAATCAAGCAAACAACTGGCATCGCGAGATAACATCGAAGTGGGCGTAAAGCTTTTGTAAATCAATGGGTTGTTAATACAATTTGATGAAGACCTGGGGTGTTTGAAGAGCATTTGGTCAACTCTATGCAGTGCTAGCGCCCCACAGTTCTCAAGTACAAGTCAGTGCGTTTGTAATGGTTGGATAAGCCTTTGATCTACCTGATTCTTCGAATTATCAGTCAAAAAAGTACTCTCTAAAATTGCTTATACGCTACTATTAGACGGTTATCCCTTCGCTTAGCTACGGCGCTTGATATGTCAGCATTGCAACGTTTTCCAGCGCAATTCGCACGGCTTGCGAGACTCATTAATGTGGCTCCCGGATACGCTAAGCTGCTCGGCTTACTCTTGATAGTCCTCGCGATATGGCTGGTGTACATCCTGCTCGCGCCGCGAAACGAACCAACCACGGCGCATTGGAGCGCCATTGATGTGAGCGGTGACTCCCATAGCGGCGATGCGCATCTAATAGAGTTTGATAACGGTGATGTTATTTTGATAGATACCGGCTACGCAGCTTATGCTCGTACCGAGGTCATTCCTTATCTTAAGCAAAGGGGAATCGTACACATAGATGTAATATTGATCACGCATGCTCATCTTAATCATTACGGTGGGCTACTTGATATTGTGCAAAATTTTTCTGTGGGAAAAGTCTTTTTCAATGAGCCCGATGAGGCTGTGTGTCGATCTGAATCGAAGCGCGATCGCTGCAATCTTGGGCATGTTCGCGAACAACTGCAACAAGTGAGTGAGTTAACGCAGGTTTTGCCTGTGCGATCGAACGATACGCTTTATCAAGCCGGCTCAACCGAGCTCCGAGTGAAGCATGTGTCAATGGCTAAATCCGAACTTAGCGATGTTCCGCAGGACGCTACTCAAACTCAGTTTACGGTTAATGAATCCAGTGTTGTGTCGCAATTAACGCTGGGGGAAATGAGTGTCTTATTCCCTGGTGATATTGGTCCTATTGTAGGTGAATATTTGGTTGCCTCTACAGGTGATGCGCTACGATCGACTTTGTTGGCAGCTCCGCATCATGGCGTAACCCCTATGCCTAGCCCTAAATTTTTCGAGCGTGTTGCTCCTCAAGTGATCGTCGCTTCTATCTCGAAAGTGCCCTATGTGGGAGAGCGCGGCCAGCCGCTTCGAGAGTTTGCGAAGGCCAATAATATTCCACTCTATGTTTCTGGCTATGTCGGTACAGTGCAAACAGAGTTGCGCTCCGACTCATTCCGCGTTTTAAACCAGTAAAACCACTTTACCTCTATGTCTAAGGTCGCTGCGCTTTTTGTGTTGTGGTTAACTGTGGTGGGTGTCTACTACATATACCGAGTCGAATTCAGTCAGCCTGTGCATTTCTCGCTTTTTGAGACTTATTCGCAAGGCTTTCTTAACCCCACTTTAGTGGTACGCAATGAAGGACAATTTGTTATTGCCCAAATGCGCGATGGATCTATTTTGCAGACCACCAATTTGTATGAACCTAGACAGCAGTCGTTGAGTTTGGCGCCGGGTTCAAAATTACAGTCGCCCCATTTCATAACGTCCTCTGATCAAGGGGACTATGTTAGCGATGGTCGCTCTGATGTGATTGCGTTTTATCCAAGGGAACGCGCGCAGGCCGGAGTGCTGCTGGGCAAGGAGTGGGGCTTGAATCGGCCGCATGGAGTTTGTTTGGATAGCAAGGGTTGGCTTTACGTCGCTGATTCGGTGAATTCTAGGCTGATACGCTGGCATACCGTTACAGGCGCTGTGCAAGCGTTTGCAGATAATCAAAAGGTGATCGCTTATGGGAGACAGATTTTATGTCGTCGTGATGGGCTTTGGATATCGAACTCTTACGAAGGTGCATTTAAGTTGAACTTGGGCAGGGGCGGTAACGTTCTAAGGATTGTCGACTTTGAAAGTGGTGATGCTGAACTAATCTATGCGAATACCGATACTAATTTTACGGGTATAGAAATTGTTAATAACCGCTATCTGGTGGTTGGTCGGTGGAGTGGGAAATATGATGTGATTGTCTATGACCTTAAAAAGAAAGTTCAAGTTCAGGTGTTGTCTACCTACGAAGAAGCGTTTGGAGCTCCGTACGGGATGTTCGCTGATAATGCTGAGCGAACTCTTTATGTGAGCTACTTGGGTATGACAAGTAAAGAACCCAATTTACAGGGAGGGGTAAAATTGTATCGCTGGTAAGAGCGACATGATTGGGCCAGCGCGTCAAATTACTAAGAGAGCCGGCTAAAGTCCGCCGTTTTGGTAGTCTGAGCTGCACCGGCTGGCTAGCCTCCGTTACACCTTTGATTGTTGCGCTAACGACGGCTATTGAAGGTCAAAAGGTTGGTCGCCAATGCCGCGATACGGTGTGGAATAGATAAACCCGTGGCCCGCCTCCGGTTCGGCTTGCCGTTGAGTGGTGCTGAGATCTGTGCGGGCGCTAGTGACGGCCAACAGATTTAGCTCCGCACCCGCGAACGTAGGGCAGGTGGGTTGTGATGCGGGCATAGGTAGGGTTTGGTCGTGTGAGCCATCTGGCGCATAGCGTACTACTTGGCTCGCTCCCCACTGGGCATTCCACACATACCCTTGCGCATCCACACAAGATCCATCGGGGTAGGCACCGTGTGCGGTTTTCACCAACAGTTCCTTTTCATCCAATTGCGGATGCCGCGCCCCACCTGCGCTACGATATCGATAAATGCATCGTGTTGGTGTGTCGGTGTGATATGCCGTCACACCGTCAGGTGACCAACAAAGGCTATTACTGATACTAAGGTCTGTTAGATGTTCGGAAATCGATAGATCATGGTTTAAGCAATAAAGCCTACCTTTATACGGAGCGCGTTCGGCATCCTCGACCATGGAGCCTACCCAAAAGCGCCCCCAGCGATCAGTCTTGCCGTCGTTGCAGCGCGTGCCCGGATTGTCTTCCTCCAGTTTGGCGATCCAACTTACTTCCCCCGATGCGGGCGCATAAAAAGCCAGCCCAGATGCAAACGCACAAAGTAGTCGAGGGTCATTTTTAATCGGCGTTAAACAGGCTAAGCGCTCTGGGGTTTCAAATTCGCTGAGTGTATCCGTAGCGATCTCATAGCGGTATAAACGCGATTGTAGGATATCTGTCCACCACAGGCATTGGCACTGAGTGTCCCAGATAATGCCTTCGCCGAGCTCGTTGCCGACCTCGATGGTTTTGATAAGTGTGATCTCGTGGTGCATAAAATGAATTAACGTTGAGTGTTGGCTGGCGGTGGGCTTATGCAGATTGAGCGGCCTTAATGGCTTTAGCTATGGCTTCAGCACGAGTGGCGACTTCGGCGACGGTGAAGTGGGGCTGGTACAGGTCACTGCCAATGCCAAGAGCCGTCACACCCGCGGCGAACCATTGCTGGGCGTTATCTGCGTTGACACCACCTACTGCCAGAATGTGTGCATCCTCTGGCAAAACGGCGCGAGCCGCCTTGATGTGGTTTACCCCATAGGTTGTCGCAGGAAACAACTTTAAATGGCGCGCACCAGCGTGGTAGGCGGCAAACGCCTCACTTACAGTGGCCCAACCCGGGATGGGGGTCATACCCAACGTAATTGCGTGACGGATAATGCTGGGGTCAGTGTTCGGCGTAACCATAATGCTGGCGCCCGCTTCAGCGACGGCCGTGGCGCTGTCGAGATCCACGCAAGTGCCACAGCCCAATAC
>CAYGNS010000329.1:0-3822 GCA_964351295.1 uncultured Gammaproteobacteria bacterium | reverse complement strand
CGCTTTACGTGTCGCTGAAACAGCCGATTCAGGCAAGTTGTCAGCCGACGGAGGAGGCTTCTTAAAAGGGTCTGCTAATTTTTTGTTGGGATCGGCTTTGTCGGTTGACGTAGGGTCGTTTGATACGCCAACGGCGGCACCACCTCGAACTTGAAGTCGGTCGGTGGCCATGTTGTAAATGATTTCGTCGCCTCGTGCGGTGTCGCCGCCTTGGCGCAGCGCGGCCTCTCCTGTGAGGGTCAGCAGGTTGGTTTTTTGATTAACAACGATTTTCTTGGCCCAACCCTCAACGTCATTTGGTTTGCCATCGGGGCGTTGCTTGAACCTTGCGAAAGAACCGGTAGCTTGTACGTTGTCGAGTTCGCCATCGGTGTATTGTGCAATTAATTTGTCGGCTTTGATGCGCAATGTGCCTTGTACCGCTAGCACATTATTGGTGAATACGCGCGTCCCCTTTTGTAAATCAAACTCAATGTTATCAGCTTCGATGTCGGCTGGTTGGTCACGGTCTGAGCTCAGTGCCCATACGCTTTGGGAGGTGGTGATAGCGATTGCGGTCATTAGCATCAGGAGATGCTTCGCGAGTACTTGTGAGTTGGAACTGTGGATTCCCAAAAGAGTGCGTCGTGCCATGATAGAGTCTCGTGATGTTGTTAGTTCAAGCAGGTAGCTGAATCGGGAGCGCGCCGTTTATTTGCGGTGGGGCGATCTGGTTAATTTTGCGTAAGGCGTTTCAAAGCTATTTACAGGCTCAAGGCTGTTAGTTGGCTCAAGGCTGTTCATAGGCTCAAGGCTGTTCATAGGCTCAAGGCTGTGAACTCATAGGCTCAAGGCTGTGAACGGTCTGATTTGAACCGCATTGTTCGCGCAATATACCATACTGCCCTCGGTCGGCTATTCCATTCTGTGCGGCGCTCCAATGACTTTCTCTTTACCCTCATCAAAACAACTGGGTGTCTTTGTCGAGTAAAATACGCATTTTTTTTGCCCGCATTTCGCCGCCTGCGCCTTGTTCGCCGGCTTCAATTACAATGCGCACATTGCCTGTTAGCAAAATCTCGTCGCCTGAAGACGACATCCACCCTGAGTCAGCATAGGTATGGCGAGGTGCATAGCCTTTACGAAACTCTATTACATGCGGGAAGTCCAGCAGCGCCGTATCGTCATCCGGAAAGTGGGCCATGCGTTGGGCTTCGATTACAAACTTTCGATCCCCATTTTTGTCGAGTCCAGTAGCGGTAAAGTTCTCTATATAGTAATCGGGGTCGTGACGGTTGTTAAAGTCGCGTATTTCTTGCGGTTCGTCCACGAGTGCATCTTGTAAGGACAAGCCAAACAAGCCAATCAATCCAAGGATGGAAATATACAGTACGTTTTCTAATTGCTTCATCATAACCAATCTAGCCTACCGAGCGGTGTGTTCTCATCCTGTGAGGTATATGACAAGCAAGGTGTGGATTTGCGGGCCGCAGACACAGGGCAACAATGTAACATCAGCTCGCTCCCACAGGTATGTGCTACTATAAACGTCCTTCACAGTGTCTATTGTAAGACAGCGCTGCCAAGTGGATATTTGTTTTGACTGTATAAAATAACATCACAAATTGAACGCACCGCGCCCTGTCCGCCTTGTAGGGGCGAGACCCAATCCGCAAAATGTTTAACAATAAAGTGGCCATTGTGTACCGAGCACTTTAAACCACACCGCTGCATTACAGGTAGATCAATCACATCGTCTCCCGTAAATGCACAATGGTGGGTAGGCACATCTAGAGTGCTGGTCAATTCATTAAACACCGCGAGTTTATCGGCAACCCCCATGTAGACATGTCTAATCTTGAGGTCTTGTAATCGTTTTGCGAGCGCCACCGACTTGCGTGCTGTGATTATCCCCACTGTGACACCAGCGAGCTCAAGCATTTTTAAACCGTGTCCATCAAGCGCATGAAACACTTTTAGCTTCTCGCCGTTTTTGCCGTAGTAGAGCCGACCATCGGTGAGCACTCCATCCACATCAAAAATGGCCAGTTTAACTTGGCTGGCTTTTTGCAGCACCGCAGCGGATACGGCAAATGGCAGTTCGGGAAGTTCGGTAAAGTTCATGGTTTGCTTACAATGTGATTTAACTACAGAAGTAGCGCTTAAATGTCAGTGTCGCAGTGCTACAGCACACCGGCGCGCAATAAGTCTTGCATGTTGAGCGCACCGACCAAGCGACCCTGTTCGGTAATTAAAATTCCACTGATGCGATTGGTTTTCATCAGCGCCACCAACTCGGCCGCTAGCACGCCCGGCTCGATGGTGACGGGATTGCGGGTCATAGACTCTTTGATCGGTACATCCAAGCTTAGTTTCTTCTCCAGGGATCGGCGCAGATCGCCATCGGTATAGATCCCCACCAATTGTTGCTCGTGGTTGACCACCGCGGTCATGCCTAAGCCTTTACTGGTCATTTCCATAAGCGCGTCCGTTAAACTTGCCGAATCCCTTACCATTGGTAGTTCATCACCCGTATGCATTATATCTTCTACATACAGGAGCAAGCGTCTGCCGAGCGCACCACCCGGGTGCGAACGGGCAAAGTCTGTTTCGTCGAAGTCGCGAGCATTCAAAATAGCGATGGCCAGAGCATCCCCCATGGCAAGCGTAGCTGTGGTGCTCGCGGTGGGAGCTAGGTTCATAGGGCATGCTTCTTGTTCAACACCAATGTTGAGATAAACGTCTGACAGTTTTGCGAGGGTACTGCCAGGTACGCTGGCGATGCCGATTAGCTTTACCCCCATACGTTTGATAATTGGCACAATGGTGAGTACTTCAGATGTTTCGCCCGAATTGGAAATGGCGAGCACTAAGTCTTTTGGCGTAATCATGCCCAAATCGCCATGACTGGCTTCGCCGGGGTGAACAAAAAAGGCGGGTGTGCCCGTGCTCGCTAAGGTGGCGGCAATCTTATTTGAAATGTGCCCCGATTTCCCCATGCCCGTCACAATGACGCGCCCCTCGCAGGCCAGCATCAGTTGGCAGGCGGCAATAAATGCGGCCCCTTGAACTGTGTTATCGAGCGCGCGCAACTGTTGCTCAATCGCCTCGGCTTCGATTTTCAAAACGGAACGCGCCGACACCAAGAAGTCTTGCTTTTTTTTAGCCATCAGAGTTCCCAATTAGACTGTCTGAACGCCCCAGTAAGGGGCATGTTGATTAAGCCCTAATACAACTAGGCAAGCGCAATTAAATAAGACACGTAGCCAACGTAGCCTACCACCATTATGGCGCCTTCAAGGCGACCAATGCCTTTGCGCAGCCATGCGACCAAGAACATAAACACGGTGAACCCTAACATCACTGGAAAATCTCGCCAAATAACAGCCGTTTCAACCGTGGTCGTTTGGATGAGCCCCGTGATACCAAGTACTGCCAATATATTGAAGACATTAGAGCCAATAATATTGCCAATGATCATGTCATGCACGTTTTTACGCGCTGCCGCTACGGCAGCGGCTAGCTCTGGCAGGCTCGTGCCAATCGCGACCACGGTTAGACCAATAACTAAATCGCTGACGCCAAAGAACTCGGCAATAGAGACGGCTCCGTACACTAAGGCTCTGGAAGCCAGGAGTAACAAGACAATGCTTAAAATTGATAATGAGATTAGAGCAGACATCGATCGGCTGGAGTGTCGATGGGCTTCAATAGCGTCGCTGTTTACATTGCTGATCCCATTTTTAGCAGACCAATACAGATAGGTAATTAAAATAATGATCAACAGCGCGCCGTCCAAGTTGCTAAGTTCTCCATCTAAAATGAAGTAAGCTCCCAACACCC
>CAYGNS010000328.1:916-3839 GCA_964351295.1 uncultured Gammaproteobacteria bacterium | reverse complement strand
CCACGCGCCTCAAGGAAGCCCAAGATCGCATCACCCAAATTGAGTCGATATCCGGCGACACGATTGCCCTTACCGAAGAAAACCGACGCTTGAACAACGAGGTGCAGCAGCTATTGCTACAGCTAGATGATTTTCGCATCCAAACCGAGACATTGCGCGATACCACCGACAATAAAACTCGTCTTGTGACCATGGGCATCGTTGTGGTGGGTATTCTGTTAGGCTGGATTTTGTCGTTGGCGGGTAGTCGGCGCCGCCATCGATCGGGTTGGTGAGCAATGACTCTACGTATTAGTTACCGTGATCCTGTTGTTGTTCGGGCGAGTTTGCTGATATTGAGCATAGCCCTAAGTGTGTTTTACGCGGCGGCTACGGCGCAAGCACAATGGCAGATTGATGCTGACGCGAAAAAGCCTAGCGAACCGACCACCGAAAAAAATGAGCAAGCGTCATCGGTCGCGCCGCCAGAGCTGGTTATAAGCCCAGAACAGGCGGCGGCTTGGAGCGAGTTTGAGGCGGCTAAATGCAGCAATGGTGGGTCGCAAACTCGAACCTTTATCGACTTTTCCACCCAAGAGCCGAACGAATTGGCTTACGTGGAAAGTATCGCGCAACAATTTTCGCAAGCCATACAGCAACATTCGTTGGCCCCCGACTTAAGCCGCACAAGCGTGCGGTCAGTGCAATTTATGTTCGAGCTTGATCGCAACAATGCGGTTACGTCGATCACGGTCTTTGCCCCCGAAGATGATGCCGTACTAAAGCCTTTTGTGGTGGACCTAATTACCAAGGCTGCACCATATCCATCGTTCGATGCGGTGGTGGAGTCCTGCTTTCAATCAGTAGTGATCAGTGCCATTTTTGACTTTTAGTAAACCTAATACGAGTTTATCGTTCTTAGATAAGGTGAGCGAGATACGAGAATTTTATGGGCATTAAACTGCATCAAGATCTAACCATGAACGGCAAGACCTATAAAGCGGGCGAGACCGTGCCGTGGTACATGGTGTACCCATTTTTTATTTTTCATATGGGTATCTTCGGCGCATCGGGCTTTATTATGGCTTATGGCAGCGACGTGGAACTATCCTTTTTATTTATGCACGGGGGTATCGCGATCCTCGTGTACTTAGTGTTCTATCTCGCCATTTTCGGTAAAGAAACGGTACGCTGGTTATTGATCGATTCTGTGTTGGGTGTATTTGGCTTGGTCGCACAATTAGGCTGGATCCTGGCGCTGTTCGATAAAACGTTAGCCGACTACAGCGTGGTTCGCCATATCATTCCGTTTTGCTATTACGTGCTGTACACCTTCTTATTGCACCGCGCGGTGCTAGATTGGGGTGGCGGTTCTAAAGACCAAGCCAAACGCAGAACCATTAACGGCTACTACGTTGGTTTCTCGCTACTGTTCTATGGCACGCTTGCGCTGATATAACGCTTTACTAGGCGGCGCTTTCAACGCTTGCGCAATTTGCCAAAACGTCAGACGCCCAGACGAGTTCAGGTGGGGGTGAAATATCCGCTTTTCAGCTGTTCAATCCCGTGATAGCTTTACGCCATATCCCGTCTAGTGAAGTGCACTCGTGCAGTCTCACAAACCCGAAATTTCGAGGCTAGTATGCCACCTTTAAACTCGTTTTCACGCACGGGCCTTGCGCTCGCGATCGGCCACGCTTTATTTAACCCGGTTCACGCGGCCACCATTGTTGTGAATGGCGCGGGCGATGTAAGTGCCATTGACCAAATGTGTACGCTCAGAGAGGCGATTGATTCCGCCAACAATGACACTGCCGCCGGCAATGGTTGTACATCTGGTACACCCGGTAATGACATTGTCTCGTTTGCGCCATCGGTGCTGACTGCCGGCACCATTACGTTAACGCAATTCCCCAATATCGATATCAGCGAACCGGTCAGCATTGTTGGCCCAAGCACCGGCACGTTAGAAATCCACGGTGAGGGAACTGAGCGCGTGTTTTTAGTAAGAAATTCAACGGTCAGTATGTCGAACTTAAGTATCGTGGGGGGCAATGGCGAATTTGGCGGCGGTATATATGCCTATGATTCCACGCTCACTTTAACTGATAGCACTTTGTCCAGAAACTACGCATCGCATAGCGGTGGGGGCGTACGTATAGCGCAGTCGGGCACGCTACACTTGGTAAACACAACAGTGCACAACAATTCCGCCAACTATCGAGGTGCTGGAGTCGATGTTAATGCCAGTAGTGCGACGATCACGGGAGGGAGTATTAGCAGCAATTTGGTTTATACCGGTGGTGGTGCAGGTATTGGCGCATTTGGCAGTGCCGTCGAGCTTGCAGGCGTGACGGTGTCGAGTAACACAGCCTCGGCTTATGGCGGTGGAATTTATGGGCACTCGAGCACGCTCAATGTTTCAACCAGTACCGTTTCAAATAATTCAGCGCAAACCTACGGTGGCGGAATGTATCTATTTGAGCAAAGCACCAGTATGGTTGATCGAAGCACTGTTTCGGGAAATTCCACAGGGCTCAGTGGAGGTGGTATGTCGATTAATCGAAGCGTAATCCACCTCACGAATAGTACTGTGTCGGGTAATTCTGCCCAAGAATATGGAGGGGGTATTTATGGTTGGTCGCACGCAACATTGTCACTAACGTTGAGCAACAGCACCGTAAGCGCTAATGCCGCGGGTGATGGCGGTGGCGGTGTTTATATGGGCTCAGCATCGTCACTGACGCTAAGCAATAATGTGATCGCCGGCAATACAGCGCTCAATAACTATAGGGAACTCAACTTTACGACGAATTTGGTGTCAATTCAGACAAACGTATTCGGCGATAGTCGCTTCACCAACTCTGACGCGTTTAATGGTTTTGTACCGGGCCCGACCAATATCACGGCAACTAGCGATGGAACGAACCCAACGGCTTTAGAC
>CAYGNS010000328.1:0-906 GCA_964351295.1 uncultured Gammaproteobacteria bacterium | reverse complement strand
CTTAGGGCCTAATGGACGGCCACCTCAACCTCACTTACTCGTAACAGGTCGCCCCGCAGTAGATGCGGGCGATAATGCCATTTGCGCGAGTGCAGCGATTGGCAATATCGATCAACGCGGCATCCCGCGACCGCAAGGATTGCAGTGCGATATCGGTGCGGTTGAGTTGGAGGACGAAGGCTTTCTCGTGGTGCCTCTTGCTAACAAAAAGGCCGTGGTTATTAGTCTGTAATACAGCGGCGACAGATGTAATTCAACCGCGAGCCAAATAGGTGCTTTAGCTTATATTCGCGACTTGGTAAAAAAAGTCGACGTATGCCATTGCTGCGTCGACCACATCAGCGACCTTCGGGTTGCTAGACTCCACCACAAAATACTCGTCAGGGGCATGCGCTCCCGAACCGTGTCCTAAACCAAACTGACCAGCAGGCAACGACAAAGGTGGCGCGGTGAACATTGCGCCCGGCCATGAACCAGCCAGTCGCGGGTTGAGCGTTGCAGTGACGCCCGCGCGTCGATAGGTTTCTAGCTCCGCTTGAATGATGCGGCTGGTCTCGGGGGTTTCGGTTGGATCATAACCACCACCGATCTTGAGCTCAATATCAGCGAAGCCGCGGTTATCAAGATGTGCGCGCAACTTGGCTTCGGCCTCTGCACGCGTTTGGTTGGGAACCAGTCGCAGATCTAGCTTGGCCACTGCTGTACTGGGTAAAATCGTTTTTCCGCCAGGTCCCGTGTATCCAGCGACTAATCCTTCAATATTAACGGTAGGTTGAGAGGCAAGACGCTCAAGAGCGTCTTTGTGAGGCAAGTCATCGATCCAGTGCTCCACTCCCAAGATTTTTTTGCTCGTTGCTTCGTCCGCGCTCGCCGCCGTCAACGCAATTAACTCGCGCTCCCTGGGCG
>CAYGNS010000327.1:2612-3845 GCA_964351295.1 uncultured Gammaproteobacteria bacterium | reverse complement strand
GAATGGGGGGAGGCTTCGGTTTTTAATAGATCAGAACTACGACTTAAGCTGGGGGATGGCTTTTTGCAGGTGCGGTCATCCATAAGATGAGTAAACAACTAATCCAAACACCGCAGGCCATATAGAATAGGGCTCCACCATCAGTGTTGCCTGCCGCATCAATCACACGATTGACTCCTAGCGGCGTGAACAGATGAAAGAAAATGGCACCTGAGATAACGCTTAAGCCGATTAAAGCGCCCAGCCGACGCGTGCCCGCAAACACTAACAGCGCGCTCGCGATCAGTTCAACACCGCCAATAATATAGCCGCCATAAAGCGCGAAACTTGGGGCAATAAAGTCTAAGCCAATACTGCTGAGCCACTGCGCTATGGTGTTGAATATAATGTCTGTTTCTTCGGAACCCGCAAACTTAAAGAACAAAGATTGAACAAAAACAAAAATAACAAAGGCGATCAGCGCCCAGAGAACCCATTTATTGTTTTTCATGTGAAAAGCTCCATTAAATTTTGTAAATAAAGTACTGCTTTCGTGCTGCAATGTCTAGGTGAATGAATCTTGCCCACTCTAAGAACGGACTAGTAACGACTGCATTGCACGAAAAGGGCTTATCGGCCTAAAAGTTCTTTTATTTGCGCACATAAACGGCTAAAATCGCGCGCCCTAGACGTGAACCAAGAACGTTTTGGTAGCGACAAGAATCAATTAGCCAGTTGTGTTGCGAATGGTCGCAGTTCAATTGCTTTTACGGAAATAGACAGAGTATTAAGTATGGTAACAATCAGACTAGCTCGTGGCGGTGCCAAAAAACGGCCTTTCTACGGAATTATGGTAGCCGATCAACGTATGGCACCACGTGGCCGTTTTATTGAGCGCGTAGGCTTTTTCAATCCTCGTGCAGTAGGCGGCGAAGAGCGCTTACGTGTAGATATGGAGCGGGTTGAGTATTGGATCGGCAAAGGTGCTCAGCCCTCTGAGCGCGTGGCTGGACTGCTTCGCCAATTCAAGCGCGGACCAGAAGCCATCGAAGCCGAAAAAACTAAATTAGAAACCGCTACTGCTGAAAAATTAGCGGCGGCTGCGAAAGCGGAAGCTGATGCAGTGAAAGCCAAAGAAAAAGCAGCTGCCGAAGCCCAAGCAGCTGAAGAGGCAAACGCCGACGCGGTTGAAGACAGTGTTGCAGCAACCGACGAAGCAGCTACTAGCGGCGAAGAAGATTCTGCGGTCAAAAC
>CAYGNS010000327.1:0-2602 GCA_964351295.1 uncultured Gammaproteobacteria bacterium | reverse complement strand
CACCACTGTTTGAAACTGGGTGTTAGCTCATTGGGGGTTTAAAACACTAAAGTGGTCTGCGGTGATTTATCACGGTGGCATTTAAAAAGGCAGCTTGTGTATATTGAAGTTGGGAAAATTGTCGGTGTGTGGGGCGTTAAGGGCTGGGTCAAACTTCACTCCTATACACGGAACCGCGAAGACATCGCGCACTATTCCACTTGGTATCTCAGTAAAGCTGACAGAGGGGCGCCTTTGGATTTAAGCGCAAATGCGCGAGTTCAGCCCGTAGCGGTCAAAGATTGTCGAGCGCAAGGGCAGAGCATTGTGGCGAATTTGGCTGATATAGACTCGCGCGATGCGGCCAATGAACTTAATGGCTTGAGCGTTTTGGTTAAACAAGCCGACTTGCCGCAATTAGCGGAGCAAGAGTTTTATTGGCATGAGTTGATCGGTTTGCGGGTTAGTAATGCAGACGGCGAGCTTGGTGTTATTAAGTCGATTATCGAGACGGGCGCCAACGACGTATTAGTGCTTGCATCTAGTGCAGCGGTAACTGATGTGACTAAGTCAGGTACAGAGGGCGAAACTAAAAAAGACTCGGCTGCAGATGCGGAGATTTTAATACCCTATGTTGATTCGGTCGTATTACGTGTTGACTTGGCAGAGCAGAGGATGTTTGTAGAGTGGGATCCTAGCTATTTGCAAAACTAGTTGTAAGCTAGTTTGAAAGGAGTTGCTGGTACAAGCTCTCGGGTTTTCGATAGGCGAAAAAAGGGAAATGAATATACAAGTTATTTCAATTTTCCCGGAAATGTTCAGTAGTTTAAGAGACTACGGGGTGATTGGTCGGGCTATCGACTCTGGTCTGCTGTCATTTGCGGCACTCGATCTCAGAGACTTTAGTAGTGACAAGCATCGAACGGTGGACGACCGACCTTATGGTGGTGGTCCGGGCATGGTCTTGATGGCCGAGCCATTGGCAAAAGCGCTTAACGCTGCTAAGGCGCGGGTTGCGCATTTGCCAACGAAGGTGGTTTATTTGAGCCCGCAAGGGCAGCAGTTTAATCACGGCCTAGCCGTACAAGCCGCAAACGAAGCCGCGCTGATTCTTATCGCGGGCCGTTATGAGGGCATTGATCAACCCATTATCGACGAATATGTTGATGAGCAGTGGTCGATCGGTGATTATGTTTTCTCGGGTGGTGCGCTGCCCGCGATGGTGGTGATTGATGCTTTGGTGAGACAATTACCCGAAGCGCTCGGTAACGAAGAGTCCGCCGAACAAGATTCATTTGCAACGGGTTTACTCGATTGCCCTCACTACACACGGCCCGAGACGTTTAACGGTCGAGCCGTGCCAGAGGTGCTGTTAAGCGGTAACCACCAAAGAATTCGCCGCTGGCGACTAACACAAGCGTTGGCCGAGACACTTAAGCGTCGGCCAGACTTATTGAGCAGTAAAGTATTAAGCGAGGAGGAGTCCGCTCTTCTTAAGGAACTAAACCAAAGCAATTGTGCTTAAATATCGAAAGCCGTACTTCCTTTGGTGACCAATTGCGTGAGCAGATGGGATCTGGCCAAATAGTATTGCAGGAGAATAAAATGACCAACATTATCGACGACATTAATAGCGAACAGCTCAATACCTCTATTCCGGCGTTTGGCCCTGGCGACACCGTGGTAGTCAACGTTAAAATTAGAGAAGGCACGCGCGAGCGTGTGCAGGCCTACGAAGGTGTGGTTATTGCTAAACGCAATCGCGGTTTGCATTCCTCGTTTACCGTGCGCAAGATCTCCTACGGCGAAGGCGTGGAGCGAGTATTTCAAACCCACAGTCCTCTGATCGAGTCGGTAGAAGTTAAGCGTCGCGGTGCTGTGCGTCGTGCTAAATTGTACTACCTCAGAGAGCGCACTGGTCGTGCGGCACGTATTCGCGAGAAGCTCAACTAGGTCGTGATTACGCGGTCACACGCAAGTGTGACCGTGAGCTTGGTTTGAATCGGATGACGTCGTACAATCGATTTCGATGCAATCATGCGATTTCAGTAACGTGACTCAACGAACTAACGCTGAGCTTATCCAAGCATTTTTAGATGCGGCGTGGCTTGAATCGGGGTTATCCAAGAATACCTTAAGTGCGTACCGTTCTGACTTAAATCTGTTTGCTCAGTACCTTGATGTGCTCAGCTTGAATGAAGCGGGCGCCAGCGATATTCAACGTTACTTAGCGCACTTACTGTCGCAGTCGAGTAAAGCCACTAGCGTTGCTCGCTTTTTGTCCACTTTACGACGTTATTACCGCTATCAGATACGCGACGGCAAGCTGGCCGTTGACCCTAGTGCCCATATTCGGTCGCCAAAGCAAGGGCGAAAGCTGCCAAGTTCTTTGAGCGAGAGCCAAGTAGAGGCTCTGCTAGCCGCTCCAGACAGCACAAAAAGTTTAGGCTTGCGCGACCGTGCCATGTTGGAATTGCTCTATGCTACGGGTTTGCGAGTGTCAGAGCTTGTACAATTGCAACTGCTCGAACTGAATTTGTCCGTTGGTTTAGTGCGTATTGTGGGAAAGGGCAATAAAGAACGCTTAGTCCCCTTAGGTGAGCAGGCTTTAGACTGGATTGGT
>CAYGNS010000326.1:0-3846 GCA_964351295.1 uncultured Gammaproteobacteria bacterium | reverse complement strand
CCTCTTAAGTCGATGGATAGAGACAACGCCCAACGCAGGGGCGTCGCGCGTCGCTTGCAGCGCTAGTTTTGATGGTTAAGCGATATGCGGCCGTTAATAAGTCTAGCTAAAAGAATGGCCGTCAGTTTGGTGCGCGCAATTAAGGAGTCAACGGTGGCCTCTTCGCGAGACGAATGGGCGCCCGCACCGTTTATGCCGAGGGTGTCGTAAGTGGGTAGGCCGACACCTTGTGCAATCGAGCCATCGGTGCCGCCGCCTGCATAGCGGGTACCTACAATCGGTTCGCCAATCGCTTGTGATAAGCCCATAGCGTGGGCAATGATCGTGTCCACGGTGTCATTCACCGTTTTTGCGGGCCGATGTAAGTTCACCCATACCTCAGTTTGTGGTAGCTCGGGATACGCAGCATTGTTAACGAATTTTTGCGCCGCAATCTGCTCCATATTGGCTTTTAAGGCAGTGCCGGACGCTTCATCGACAAAACGCATATCCACATAGGCCTCGGCGCAGCCAGGGACAGTATTGCGTTTTTCGCCACCTGTCATAAACCCTACGTTGACCGTGGTTTGGGTTGCATAGTTGGTTAATGCCTCTAGCTCGACTACTTTATGAGCCAGCTCTAAGTTAGCCGACACGCCATCAGCATGGGCTGCGCCAGCGTGCGCTTCGCGGCCTAATATTTTTAGTCGCGCTTGGCCTAGCCCTTTGCGCGCACGGGTGGCAAGGTTGTCATATGAGCCCTCAAAGACGAGGCCAACGTCGTGTTCGCGCGCTAATTGCTCGATCAATGGTCGCGAACCGAGCGAGCCGATTTCTTCGTCGCTGTTCAGCAATACGGTGAGGTTGCCTTGCTCTAGTATCTGCATCTCATGCAGTACCCGCAGGGCATTGAGCATAATCACGATCCCGCCTTTCATATCGGCAACGCCTGGGCCTTTTAACACCCCGTTGGGGAGGATTTCCAGTTTTTGGAACTCATCATTGGGGCCGAAGACCGTATCCAAATGACCGTTCAGTAGTAGTCGTATCTTTGCGTTGCCGTTGCGCTGCGCGACGAGATGGTCGGCGAAATTTAAAGCGCTCTCCTGACAAGCCAAAATGGGGATCGCTGGCGATGCGTGCCGAGCGGTGCTGAACCCAAGTGCTTGTAGGTCCTTTTCAAGGAGGTCGCGATAGGTGTCCAGACCCGTAATGTTCTGTGTGCCAGTGTTGATCTCTACGTGTTCAACTAGCTCGGCCAAAATTGCTTCGCGATGTGTGTCTACCCACGCGACGATACTCTGCTCGGTGGTATCGAGCAGAGCAGGTATGGCGGTGATCTCTGGCGCTTGATTCGCCAGACTTGTGTTAGACGTTAACAGCAAGAATGTTAATAAGTAGGCGGACGGGTTGGATGTGATTTTCACAAAGCTAAGCATAGTGGTTGTGTCGGTCTCTTCATATTTGGACTTAGCCTAGCGCATCAACCACTTAGATGCCAGTGAGTTGGCGTTTGTCGGCGATTCAATTATAGTGCGCTACCGCTTGCCCTTCAGATTTGCGCATGGACATAAAGCTGCGAGTAGTCGGTCATGCGCGAGCAGAGTGCGGTGTTCCATCCTACCGTCTTATTGCCCTTATAACGACGACCATAGTTACCTAAAAAGCCCCCTAAATGAGCCGAATATCGCCACTGAACTCGCCCAATAGCCGACCCGACCACAGCCGTTCTCTATGGGTACGTCAAGACTGGCGAATTATCCTGTTTGGCTTTGTACTCATGTATTGCTCGAGCCCCGGGCAAACTTATTTTATTGCCTTGTTTGGAGGCGAAATACGTGCTGATTTAGATCTAACGCATGGCGAGTTTGGCGCACTGTACTCGGCGGCGACACTCGGCAGCGCCTTTTTGCTGCTGTGGAGCGGGAAGATTTTGGATCAAACCCGCTTGAATGCTTTTATGCTCTGCGTGGTGGCGGGTTTAGCGATGGCAAGCCTACTGATGTCTTATGCGACTAGCGTGCTCACCCTATTTTTAGCAATTCTGATGCTAAGGCATTTTGGGCAAGGCTTGATGAGCATGACAAGTACCACCACCATGATGCGCTACGTGCCGTTGCATAAAGCTAAGGCGGGGGCTTTTAGCCATATGGGGTATTCAGCTGCTGAGGCAACGCTGCCGAGCATTGTGGTCGCCTGTTTGCTGGTGTTTGCATGGCGCGAAGTTTGGCGTTGGTTGGCGCTTATTTTAGTGATGGTCGTGCCACTATTATTAATCTATTTGCTGGCAAGCCATCAAAGAGCGAAACGAAGCGTTGCTCCATCCCCTCTTGAACAGTCTGCGGAGTTGTCATGGCAAGCGGGTGACGCGCCGCATACGCCCGTGCAGTGGTCACGCGCGCAGGTGGTTAGAGATCCACTGTTTTACGCAATTCTACCCGGACTAACCTGCCAGTCGCTGTTGTACACAGGTTATATGTTTCATCAAGTGCATTTAGTAGAGGCCAAAGGTTGGTCCTTGCCAATGTGGGCAAGCTTGTACTTAGTGTTCTCGGTCACGGCCCTGACGATGTCCATGGTGGTCGGTACATTAGTGGATCGCTTCGGAGCTCTGCGAGTGATTCCGTGGATCAATTTGCCGATGATGGTGGGCTTGTTGCTGCTCGCAAGTTCTTCAAGCTGGCTAACGGCCGCTGCCTTTATGGTGTGTATGGCTGTTTCTACAGCAGGTCAGGCCGCCAATACCGCGCCTTTTTTCTCGGAACGGTATGGCAATCAAAATCTTGGAGCTATTAAGTCGTTGGGTAGCTTTTACATGGTGCTGATGACCGCTGTATCCCCCATCATTATAGGGGCGCTGATCGATGCAGGGATTAGTATGAACACGTTGGCCTTGGGCGGCGTGGTCTATGCGATATTCGTGTCAAGCATCGCCGCGTTTGGGTGTAGGGCTGCCGTTCGCTCACCAACACCCCGTCTTTAAGGAGTTTTGCCAACAAGGTCTGAATAGACGGCGCTAAAACAAACCTTCGGTTTCTTCGTCGGATTCGGTGATTTTTTGCTCAGGTTCCTCGGTGTCGTTATTCTCGTCAGGGGCTGTATACATTTCGGCGTTTGGCTGTTGCCCTAATTCCCCGAGCTCAGACTCCGAGTCGCTGAGATTATTACCACGATAAAAATCACTAAGGTAGTCTGAAACTGTTTGTCCATTAAGCAGTTCGTCCGCGCGCAGAGAACCCTCCTGGATGCGCTTTTTTAGCTTGTTTGCTACAACTAACTCGGGCACGAGTGGCTCAAGTGCGAAAAACTCAGGCACCGCCGCAGGAGCTTCTCCATCGGTGCGAACGCCCGTCTCACGGTGCACAAAGCCTGGTTCAATGTAGTCGGGGACAAACTCTGAGTCGACGGGTACGTCTTTTAAGCCTTCGCGCATATAGTCAACCCAGATGGGCAGGGCTGTACGACTTCCTGCTTCACCTTTGCCCATCGTGGCGGGATCATCGAAGCCCACCCAAACGGTGGTCGCTACCTGGGAGTTGAAGCCCGTAAACCAGGCATCGATATAATCGTTGGTCGTGCCAGTCTTACCCGCTAAATCGGGACGCTCCAATGCCAATGCTTTGCGACCAGTGCCTCGACGAATAACGTCTTTGAGCATGCTAACCGTAAGGAAATTGTTGGCTCGTCCCATTACGCGAGGGGCGTCGTAGAACTCGGGTACTGCTAGCGCTGCGTCACCGCTCGCTTGCTCGGTCTCGAGCGGTTCATCCGCTGCGCTCGAATCCATCCCTTCGGTCGGTTCGAGCAAGGTGCTCATTTCTTGTGTAACGTCTGGAAATGGCAGGTATTGATCGTAGCATTCATCAC
>CAYGNS010000325.1:3097-3855 GCA_964351295.1 uncultured Gammaproteobacteria bacterium | reverse complement strand
TGAGTATTTAAGACCCAGTCGATTATGTCAATGCGAATGGGTCAAAGTTGCCCATTTGAGACCTTGAAAAAGACTGATCGGTAGCTCTATAAGTCGAAAATCACTACTTTTCCATTGTTGAGCGGAACAACAAATGTCTGTGGATTTTCTAGAGTCACATTAACGAATCCTTCAAATGACCCGATATCACATAAACCATCGTCTCTCGATACTCCCCGTTGGTCAAAGTCTATGGGTTTACCAGTTCCACAATTACTATTGTCTCCTGAGTTAATTGCAGGGCTGAGATCAATCAGGGCGTGTGTTTGGGTTGAGCCTCCATTGTCGGCTAATGGGGCAAGGATTGATGACAATCTGGTTGGGTTGCTCCCATCACTGGTAGCGGTGATGTCACCAATCGTTGTAACGTAAGCGAACGATTGAGCATTGGTGTGACGGCTATCGCCAAAAACGTTTACGCCGTCGGTGGTGATGTAGCTCCGGTCGTTAAAATTTTCTATTTCTGCGGCTTCTGTTGCTAAGTTACCGGAAACCAGACTGTTTGTTAAACTCAAGGAGCTGAGATTATTAATAGATATGCCACCGCCATAGTCAGCCGAATTGCCTGATATGGTGCTGTTAATTACACTAATGTAGCTATATCTGCTAGCAGAAATCCCGCCGCCATAGTAAGCCGAAATAACCGCCACGAACCTAATAGTAAAACAGATAAGAATACAGAAACAAGAAACTCACCCACCACAAGCATCGCAAGAAGA
>CAYGNS010000325.1:0-3087 GCA_964351295.1 uncultured Gammaproteobacteria bacterium | reverse complement strand
CTATTAGACACACTGATACTGGTGATGTCGCCAGAAATTCCGCCACCAGAAGGAGCCGAATTACCCGACACGGTACTGTTTGTGACGCTTATGCTTATAGAATATGGAGCAGCAATCCCGCCGCCGGCATAGGTAGCAGAATTGTCCGATACCGTACTATTACTTAAGCTAAGACTGCTGTAAAAGGCATTAATTCCACCGCCTGAAATTGCAGAGTTCTCAGTCACCGTGCAGTTATTCAAACTAATACTGCTGTGGTTAGCAAAAACGCCGCCGCCTGCGGGTGCATTCCCACCAGTTACCGTCAGATCATTCAAACTCAAAGTGCCCTGACGAACATAGAAGACCCCGTTTTTACCCCCGCCGTTTATCGTGAGGTTTGTTTCACCGGTACCGTTAATGGTTACATTTTTTTCGCCAGTGTTGTCGTTGATCGTAAGAGCGCCACCTGCACGACTGAGCAGCGTGATCGTCTGACGGCCTAGAAGATTGAAGTCGATGGTGTCGTCGGTTCCGAATGCCGCTCCAGTATTAACACAACCTGTTTGTAAAAGTGAGACGTTTATTGAGTCTACCGCTTTACGCAGGCTGCAACCTGCCGCATCGTCCTGATTAGTGTTAACAGTAATGGTCGCAGCCCGCAGCGGCAGTGTCATTAACGGACAGATGGCGAGCACTAGACAGGTTTTATTGAAGAGATTTAATGGGGGCATCTAATTCCAACGCTTGGTGTTTTTTGCAAGAGCCCCTACGACACTGATTCAGTATTGTTTAAAAGTCTTGCTTATGCGTTGGCTTTTTGGACGCTGATAAAAGGGCCAACTTGCCTAATATGCAGGCGCAGACTAACCTGAAATATTGAAGCTCGTCAATCACCAGAGATGGAATGCATTTCGAGATTTAATCTTGTCTTGACGTTCTGCTCGATCGTTCCAGATCGCTATCGGCGAACGACCGTTCTGAGTATATAACGCCCAGTCGTGTTTTTTCGCACCAAATAGATTGAGTCTATATGGCGCACGAATCGGTCTAGTCACGATAAGGGGTTTAAAGCCAAATTTTTTGAATAGGTGCATCTGGGGCACACTTAGAATGGTTTTTCGCCCTCTACCGCAAGCGACCTCTTTAATACCAAAACCAAACCTTGATGGCTTGCGGTGAATATTGCTTTAATCGCCGCAAAATATGCGGTATATATTAGATTAATCACCGCAAAACTGATATGACGTGGATTCATCAACAACCTGACTGGCCTAATTTTTACTGGGATCATGATGCCCTCGCGACGTTGCTAGGCGATATTCGCTATCGCCAGGGGCTGCTCAGCGGAAGGACTGAGAAGATGCGGCACGACCTACAAGACGAAGCCGTTCTTGAAACAGTAACTAACGACGCGGTAAGCACCTCTCACATCGAGGGGGAGCTTCTTAGCAGAGACGATGTTCGGTCATCTATAGCCCGCAGACTAGGGATCGCTCAATCATTTGCAAAAAGCGGGTCTAGAGATATAGACGGTATTGTTCAAGTTCAGCTTGATGCCACCAAGAACTTTGCGTCACCGGTCACGCAAGAACGATTGTTTGGATGGCACGGGGCATTATTTCCTACCGGCCGTAGCGGCCTTTCAATAGTAAACACTGGAGGATGGCGATTGCCTGGATCTGAACCAATGCAGGTTGTCTCCGGCTCGTATGGAAGAGAGACGGTGCATTTCGAAGCGATTCAAGCAAGTCTTGTGCCACGCAATATGGCTAGACTATTAGATTGGATTGAGCGCCCCTCCAAACAAGATCCGGTAATACGTTCTGGCGTAGCGCACCTTTGGTTTCTATCTATACATCCTTTCGATGATGGTAATGGACGCACAGCTCGTGCGCTAAGTGATCTCCTGCTTTGTAGGGCTGAATCTACAAGTCGTCGTTTCTACAGCGTTTCAACTGAAATCGATAATCGACGTAAGCACTATTACGAGGCTCTCGAACAGCAACAGCGTTCATCCTTGGATGTAACCTCATGGCTTAAGTTTTATCTCGAATGCGTTCATGGCGCACTTTTGAATGCGGATAAGACGCTTGGATACATATTTTCTCGCGCACTGTTCTGGGATAAAGCTTCTGTGCATGGACTGAATGACAGGCAAAAGATCGTGCTAAACCGATTCCTTGAGCCCGATTTTAAAGGATTCTTGAATACTTCAAAGTACGCTGTATTGGCCAAATGCTCGCCAGATACAGCATTAAGAGATATCAAAGATCTCGTTTCAGGAGGCCTACTAATTCAAAATGAAGCTGGCGGACGAAGCACGAGCTACCGGTCTACCCTGCACACTTCCTCAGAGGAACATGGTGCGACTGAGTCTAGTGGTTCAAACATCCTAACCCTGTAGGTTGCGCGCCAAATGGCGGTAAATTGTCCATAACGGTCAGTCGTGGCTTGTCATTCTATTAATTCCAATTTAGCGTACAATGCTTTTACAGGTGGTGTTTCTATACTTTCGCTAAAGGCCTTTTATAGCTAGTAAGAACGCTCAGGTTGTTTAAATATTTCTAATAGTCTGAGGTGATTTTTCATGTTCAATTTTTCTTCGCGCGTTGTTGTAGGTCTTTTCATATTTCTGTGTTTGTCTTTCGCCAATGCTCAGAACAAGGTCGTGGTTATTCCTCTAGATTCTACTCCCGCTCCCACCAAGTACGCGATCGGTGACATAGGGCCAGTCGGTGGCATTGTTTTTCACGTAACAAATGGCGGCCTCAATGGTATAGAAGCATCACTAGTGGACCAAGCTGAAGCGCGTTGGAGTTGCTTTGGCACGGATATAAACGGTGTGGCCAATCTAGCAAATCCAGGAGATTTAGACCCACACTCAGGTGCGGTGATCACGCCTTTGATCGCAGCAGCTTGCGGAGGAGCCTCGGCCGCGGCTATTGCAGCCGCGTATGTTTGGCCCAATGGTCAAACGGGTGGCTTTTTACCAAACAAAGAGGAGCTGGATTTATTGTATGATCAAAAAGTAGCGGGAGTTGTGGGCAGTTTTGCCAGTACCTCCTATTGGAGTTCGTCGGAGATCAACAGCGAGTTCGCTTGGGG
>CAYGNS010000324.1:0-3856 GCA_964351295.1 uncultured Gammaproteobacteria bacterium | reverse complement strand
GCTTGCGCATGCTTCTGCTCTTGAGTGTCATGCAAAGTCTGCTCTGTGCCAGAATTATCTGACATCGATTGGTTTTTCTTGGTTTTAGTCATAAGCTCAGGAAACGGTCATCTTTCAGATGCGTGGATTATGGGGATGGCTCGAGTGACTTCAAGACTAGGATGTACATTTAGACCATTTTCTACGCAAATGTTGACGTCGCCGCCCCCGTTTTCACGGACTACAACCATTTTTCTTTGCGTCCCTATTCCACAAACAACCCAAAAAAAAAAACGCGGTGGCCTGACACCACCGCGCTCATTTAACCAATTAAACCGGTACGTATTCAGCGGCGCACCAAAAAGTGCAACGCTACCATCGCTATGTTTAATCCGTCGTGGCTACGATGCAAACGCGTAGTCTGCGAATTGTTCACGCAATTTCAGCTTGTGGATCTTACCCGTTGCAGTATGTGGAAGCTCGTCAACAAAGGCCACTTCGTCAGGCAACCACCACTTAGCCACTTTACCGGTCATATAGTCGATGATGTCTGCCGGTTGAACATTAGACCCCGCCGTTCGAACCACAATCAATAGCGGGCGCTCATCCCACTTCGGGTGGGCAATGCCAATAACGGCGGCTTCGGCCACTTCAGGATGGCCAACCGCACAATTTTCCAAATCGATAGATGAAATCCATTCACCACCCGACTTAATCACATCCTTGGTTCGATCAGTGATCGCCATATTGCCGTCAGGATCAATGGTGGCGACATCGCCTGTATCAAACCAACCCTTGTCGTCTAAAGCCGACTCTCCCGCCTTGTAATACTCTTTAACCACCCAAGGCCCGCGTACTTTAAGCGCACCATAGGCTTTACCGTCCCAAGGCAGATCGTTATCGTTTTCATCAACAATTTTCATTGAAACACCAAATATTGGTCGCCCCGCACGCACGCGCACTCGAGCATATTCAGCGTCGGAATAGGCTTCACGCGGCATGGCAAGCGCGTTAAAAGTGCCTAATGGTGCCATCTCGGTCATTCCCCAACCAGCTGTTGTGATTACGCCATGGGTGTTTTCAAACTCTTCCATAATGATCAACGGACAGGCCGAACCGCCCACACCTACGCGTTTTAACGACGTGATTTGCTTGCCAGACTCACGTAAATAATTGAGCAAGTTTAGCCACACCGTCGGTACGCCCAGAGCATACGAAATGCCCTCTTCCTCGATCAGGTTTTGCAATGTTTTCCCATCGCCCATCATGGCGCCTGGAAAAACCAGCCCAAAACCCGACAGTGCCGCAGAGTAAGGTACGTTCCAAGCATTAACATGGAACATTGGCACAATAGGCATCGCAACATCTTGCTTGCCGATGCCCATACCGTCACCTAAACACGTGGCATAGGATTGCAATACGAGCGCACGATGGGAATACAACACCCCTTTAGGGTTGCCTGTAGTACCAGACGTATAACACAAGGAACAGGCCCGATTCTCATCTAACTCCGGCCAGTCGAAACAAATGCTTTCGGGCTCAAGCAATTCTTCATAACAATAAACATTAGTCAATTGAGTGGCGGGCATGGCCGCTTTGCTCGTCATCACAATGTAGCCCTTAACATTGGGCAAATGCTCATTTAATCCCTCGATCAATGGCATAAACATGGGATCGACTAACACGAACTGATCTTCCGCATGGTTAATGATGTAGATCAATTGCTCTGGGAATAAACGCGGATTGATGGTGTGGCACACGGCGCCCATGCATGCAATGCCGTAATAGGCTTCCATGTGGCGGTAGTCGTTCCACGCTAAAGTACCAACCACTTGACCTTCTTTAAGACCCAATTTTGTGAGCGCGTGAGCGAGCTTGGCGGCGCGGTCAAAACATTCACGCATCGTATAACGATGGCGCGGGTTGTCACTGGTTACTGAAACAATCTTGGAGTCACCGTTAATTGAGCGACCGTGTTTCATTAACATGGTTATGGTGAGCTGGTCATCCTGCATCAAGCCGAGCATAGTTATCCTCTATTGGTTGTTTACTGTTGATTATGCAAAAAAATTGCGACGAACTCTCTTGGGAGCTTTCCATCCGATATAGTAATCGTTATTGACTTAAAAATGAGTGAATTTAATAGGGCATGATGGCCGAGCATTGCACGAATTTGTGGCGCGTTTTATCCTCCAGAGTCCTAAATTACTTAACTGTGTTTTTCCTTCGGAACAAAAAATGTGTTCGGAGTACATCGCTGATCCAAGCGATTGCCGTTCGGTGCAAACGCCAAGTAGCCAGCCGCTTTGAACCGAGCAAAGATTTCTCGAGACAGGTTCTCGCCTACTTCAATATAAAATGTAGGCCGTACGTCATTGATTAAAACCTCTGCACCATTTAAGACGTCTCCTTCGGCCCCCTCTACATCAATCTTTACAAAATCAGGTTGGGCGAAAGTGCTCAATAGCGTATCTAGAGTGAGCGTAGGCACGTATTGTGTCTCTCTGATGCCGCCCATCTGTGAGCGTCCTCCTGCATTGGCTAGCGCATTGCTAGCGCGCCCTCGGGCCGCAATCATAAATACAGCAACCGAATCTCGATCAGAAATGGCGGCCGGTAGAACACTAATCGAAGTATGCGCATACTCCTTAAACGCAGCGGTTTTTCTGAGTATATTGGCTAACCAGATGTCCGCCTCAATGGAGACAATGCAGCCCTTACTCGCGACCGCGGCCGCCGCAAAAGTGAATACTCCAACGTTCGCTCCTACATCCCAAACGCTGCTGTTCTCATCGAGATACTTTTCCGCAATGTCGATTAAATCCTGATCAAACGCACCGGCACCAAAGCCCAAGTACTTTAGCTGTGCATCGGGAGTTACCAAAATGGGAATGGAACGCTGATTTACGGTAATCCGCCGCCGCAAGATCTTGCCCCTGCTCAGGCGCTCGACGATTGTTCTTATGATGCTCACGCTGTGAATCCTCTATGCAATTAATGGACTTCGCAGTAATTAATTTGGTTTTAGAATTAAATAGAAACGCAAAGTTAACCCCAATTTTATGAGCTTGGGATTACACAAGTGAACACCAAGAATTGTCCTACACGGCCACATAGTAAACCGTTTAATGGTTCTCGACCATAATCTTGTGTGCAATCGAAATCAATACAACATCTCTGATGATTTAAGGCCGAAAAATAGGTACGCTATGCGCATTCCCAGCAAGTCCTATTCAGTTATGCAGACAAATATTACGGTTCCCGATTCGCAACGCTTTCGTTTTCGCTTGATGAACGAGATCGATGCGCCATTGTTCTTTGAGCTCGATCAAGATCCTGAAGTAATGCGTTACTTAAACGGTGGTACGCCGACGTCGTGGGAAGAAATTACGGATTTTTTTGTACCCCGCATCACTAAATTCACCAATCCAGAGAAAGGCACGGGGCTGTGGGAAGTCGTTGATAAAGTCACGGCTGACTATCTGGGGTGGATTCTAGTCAGAGAATATGGCTTTGATACCGATTACCATGAAACCAATAATCTTGAGCTAGGTTGGCGGTTTAAGCGCGCTTGCTGGGGACAAGGAGTGGCGAGCGAAGCCGCCCGAGCAGTCGTTGACGCGTTGCTACCTAGCGCCAATATTAAACGTATTTCAGCCGTTGCTGATCCAGACAACTTGGGATCTATTGCCGTTATGCGGAAACTCGGCATGCATTTTGTGGATACACGTATACATCGCCTACCCAAAGAAGACCTTACAGTGGTCTACTATTGCCGCGACCTCGTTTAACAATAAGCGGGGCCGTTGGTTGAGCGCGGATACTGTAACCTCAAATGGGCTTTGGGGTTGGTGAAACCCAAGCCCCCCGCGGCGGG
>CAYGNS010000323.1:3477-3862 GCA_964351295.1 uncultured Gammaproteobacteria bacterium | reverse complement strand
GGCTTGAGGCCGAAAGGCAGCGCCGCTCTTGTGGAGAGTTGGGCCGACCGCTTTGGCCCGAAGGGTGTCAACTTTTCGGTTGGCGAGCGACGCCGGATTACTCGCGGTGGCAACGGTGCGTTTAAAAGTCATTGGATGACACACACCATCTCGATACGTGAGGTCTGGGTAGTTAACAATGAACTCACATCCCACAAAGCCGTTATTGCCTGATTCGACCACCTCGAACGAGCTGATTAAGCCAATGTCTAAGCCCCAGTAATCCAACACAAACCAATCTTGATTAAAGGAGTCGTAGGTGCCAACAATATAATTGGGCGACGCGTCTGAAAACGACGACGAGCTGTGTGAGCGACCTTCAATAAGAAAGTCTGAGGAGTTCGCA
>CAYGNS010000323.1:0-3467 GCA_964351295.1 uncultured Gammaproteobacteria bacterium | reverse complement strand
GCTTACCGTTTGGGCATCAAAACTCAGGTAGTTAAAAAACACCCCATTCGAGAAGGTAGTAGTGGTTGCCCACAGCCCCGCAAGTTTTTCAGTGGCGAGCTGGTTAGCCGGTTTAGCAGTACACACACCACTAGTCCAAACTCCATTGATAAGCCGGCACCCAGTTGGGTTTTTGCAAGCGCTTAAATCATCCGCATCACATTGCACGCTGGCAATGATGGGGGGAATTAAAAACAGAATATCGTCGGGATCGGCCAGAACAGGCAACGACACGATAAGAAAGAATGCAAGAGTGAGCCTCTTACTGAAACCAGCAGCTGTCATAGTTTGCCTTTTTAGTTGATTATTATCATCGGCAAAAAAGGCAAGCCCTAGTTGCAGCTTCGCAAAGCGTAACTCACTGTATAGTATTTTGGGTTAACTGCCTAAGGTAATTCGAATTAGTTAAGCGAGGTTGTATTAAAGGGGTTGTATTAAAGGGCTTTGCCCCCTTTAACTTCTCCGCTAGTTTTACTATCTTGGTCTGAACAACCTAAAAAACCGTTATAGCAACGGGCAAACAATTGATGCTGCACATATTCAAAGAACTTGGAAACGCTAAATCAATTCCAAAGGGGAGCGTTTACATCAAAGAAGGCGATGTGTTTAAAAAGCTCTTTCTGGTTGAGCAGGGTGTTATGCGTAGCTACTGCCTAACCGCCGACGGTGTTGAAAAAACCTTACTTTTCACCGTGGAGGGATTAGTGTACGGCGCGGCCGACTGCATTTTCTTTAATCAGCCATCCACCCGATTCTGGCATGCCTTAGAAGACATTAAGTTAATAGAGGTCGACGCAAATGAGTTTAGGAGCCGCTCTGAGTCGAACATGGAACTATTGCGCTATCGCGCTCAAATGCTGGAATCCTTACTCATGGATGCCGCTAAAAGACTCGAAAGTTTTGTACGCGATAGCCCCGAAAAACGATACTTAGATTTACTCGAAACTAAGCGGCACCTGATACAGCGAATCCCAGACAAGTACATCGCCTCCTACATTGGCGTAACCCCCGTATCGTTGAGCCGAATCAGAAAACGAATTGTTTCATAAGTTGTAAATAAATTATCTTTTGATAATGGGCGTTGGCTTACACGCCCACTAAACTTCTCTCTAGTTTATTCAACTATTGAGGAGTCTGCATTGTGGCAATCTCAACAACCATTAAGCCGGTAATCGTTTTAGGCGCGGGCCCTGTTGGCATGAGTGCAGCGCTTGAATTGGGTCGATGCAATATCCCCGTCATTATCATCGAGCGCAATCGATCCACTAGCATTCATCCTAAAACTCGAAACTACAATACTCGCACCATGGAGATCGCACGTGGCTGGGGAACACAAGTGTATGAAGATCTGCGGCAATTGGATTTACCCCCACAATGGAAATCAACCATTCGCTTTCTGAGCAAAATTACAGGATTTGAAACAGGCTTTATTGAATCAAAGGGGTTTATGGGGGCCGGCCCCTTGCTGAGTCCTGTTAACTCAGTATTGTCTTCACAAGACAAAATAGAGCCCGTAATGCTCAATGAAATCAAGCGTAACGGGGCATCCAAGGTGCTCTTTGCCCACGAAATGGTGGAGTTTGTATCGGGCGATAGTCCCATCGATCAAGAAGTTATCGTCCGCATAAAAAACCGCGATACCGGAGAAGAATCTACCATTACTGGGTCCGCCATGATTGCCGCCGATGGTGCTGCCAGCGGCATGCGAAAACGACTAAAAGTGGAGATGGAGGGTAAGTTCAAAATTGCGCACTTTATCACTTGTTACTTTAAGGCCGATATTGAACGCCATGTAAAAGATCCAGGTATTTTACTCTTTGTTGGTAACAACAAGACCAATGGGGTTTTTCAGCCATTGGATGCCAAAGGGCGATGGTTAGCCCAAATCAACGTAAAAGAAAAAGAATGGGATGTAGATAAGTTTACTGAGGAACGATGCATCGCTTGGATACGAGAATCGGTTGGCATAAAGGATTTACCGGTAGACGTTAAATCCATAGGCAAATGGCAGATGAATGCAGCGGTGTGCAATCAGTTTTTAAAAGGGCGAGTTTTCTTGATGGGTGACGCGGCGAGTATGTTCCCGCCCACTGGAGGGCTCGGCGTAAACACGGGCATTCAAGGGATGCACAATGCCATCTGGAAGCTCGCACTGTTCTTGCAAGGTAAAGCGGGGCGCGGTTTGTTAACCACCTATGAAACCGAGCGGCGACCCGTCGCAAAGCGAGTTACAGAGCAGTCATACGACAACGCTTTGCAAGTAGCCCAAATTGCCATGATCTCTCGCCTGCGAGAGCGCGTTAAATCAGATTCGTTGGCGAGATTAATTGTTAAAGCCGCGGCCCTGCTATCCGGTCGGGCAACCGCTCTAACTCCAGAAAATGTAATCCAAGCAACACGACGGTACGGTAACCAACTCGGCCTAGAACTCGGCACTATTTATGACTCCAACGCCATCATCCAAGATGGCAGTGCGCCACTGCAACTACAAGACTCCTATACCGATTACGAGCCAACAGGAAGACCCGGCCACCGAGCGCCCCATGTGTGGCTAAAAAATAAAAGTGGTACTCAAATTTCTACACTAGACCTCTGGCACCCTGAGTTTACCGTTCTAGTTGGTCGCAAAGGCGAACTCTGGATGCCAGACATTAAAGAAGCGAGGCAACAATGCCAACTAGAAATTCCGCTGCACGTGATCGATGGCGATGAGCTAATCGACATAGAGTCAACCTTTTTGCAGCGATATGGAATTGCACAAGATGGCGCCGTTTTAGTTCGGCCCGACGGCTATATAGCGTGGAGAAAAACCAGCTATAACGCTGACGGACCCAGTTTAGCTGACGCGCTGCAAAGCATTCTTAGCAACCCAAAGTAGTTTTAATAAATCCATTTATAACGTGAGGTATTAACAATGCAACTCAATATTTATGTACGACACACCATTCTTGCTCTGGCGGGAATCGTTGTAGGCTTGATGTCGGTGAGCCTAATTTATGACCTAGCAATTTACAATGCGCCCACATCTCAAGAGGTGGAGCAACTCGCCACTCAATACTACTTTATTGTTCGCTCCTCGTTTGTTCCTTACATTGTTGTTGGCACATTGGTTGGCCTTGTTGTAACCGCGATTTACCGCGTTATTTTTGATCGCAACTGGAGAACTCTGTTAATCGCTCTCGGTATTTTTGCCTTAAGCGTTTATTACGTAACGGTTGTTTTTGCGCTCGAAGATAATCTGCCTCACCTAACCGATTTCCAAGCGCGGATCGACTCTTTGCTACAAATCGGATTGGCTCATTTTTTAACCTGGCTAGCAGGCTGGTTCACCATTTTCTTACTCATTCCTGAAAGCACAGACTAAAGCCGGGGCTAGCCCGTCACCCCATTCGTCATTCCTGCGGAGGCGGGAATCCATGACTCACCAC
>CAYGNS010000322.1:0-3868 GCA_964351295.1 uncultured Gammaproteobacteria bacterium | reverse complement strand
AACCTATATCTCGAATGGGATTAATGCCGACTTAGTCGTGGTCGCGGCTAAGCTCGAAGGTGCTCAGAATTCACACGCTATGGTGTTGCTCGTGGTTGAGCGAGGTATGGAGGGGTTTGAACGCGGTCGCAACTTAGAAAAAATGGGGCTTAAAGCGCAAGACACCGCCGAGCTGTTTTTCAACAACGTGAAAATTCCTAAAGACAACGTGTTGGGCGAGCCTGGCAAAGGCTTCTTCTATTTAATGGACGGTTTGGCCGAAGAGCGCTTACTAAATGCGGTAGGCACCATTGCCAGCGCGCGCAAAGCTTTTGATGTAACGCGTGACTTTGTGATGCAACGTAAAGCGTTTGGTAAAACCGTGGCTGATTTTCAAAATACGCAATTTCAAATGGCACAGATGGATGCCGAGATTGAGGTTGCCCAAGTGTACTTAGACCACTGCGTAGAAATGCACAATATGGGCAAGCTTACGGCCAATATGGGCGCTAAGCTCAAGTTGATTGGTGCCGAGCTTGAATGGAAAATGATGGATCTGGGCGTGCAGTTGCATGGCGGGGCGGGCTATATGCAGGAATACGATATTTGCCGCATGTTTACCGATGCGCGCATTTCTAGAATTTATGCAGGCACGTCCGAAATTATGAAATACATATTGGGACGTGATATTTTCTCTGATGCTTATACGAGCATCATGGATTAATTCAGCATGCGGCTCACTCGCGGGGATCGTAGCGCGATGAGCCACCCTTATTAAACTCAATCGCTAGGAGGCACTTATGCGCGCATTAGTTTGCAAAGAATTAGGCACAGCCAATCAATTAAGTTTAGAAAACAATTGGCCAGACCCAGTTCCCGGTCCCAAAGAAGTGATTGTGGATGTAAAGGCCGCCGGGCTGAATTTTCCAGACACACTGATTATCGCGGGCAAGTATCAAGTGCAGCCCGAGTTACCGTTTATTCCAGGCGCCGAAGCCGCAGGGATTGTGTCGGCCATTGGTGATCAAGTGAGTAATGTGAAAGTGGGCGACGAGGTAATCTTTATTGGTTCACACGGTGGCTTCTGCGAAAAAGCCACTGTGCCAGCGATGATGGTGGTACCCAAACCACCAGGACAATCCTTCGCGCAAGCTGCGGGTATTGGCATGACCTATTTCACCTCGTACCATGCGCTCAAGCAACGAGCACATCTGCAGCCGGGCGAAACCGTGCTTGTATTAGGTGCGGGTGGTGGTGTGGGCATTACCGCCGTAGAACTGGCAGCGCAAATGGGCGCGACCGTTATTGCGGCCGCCAGCACACAAGCCAAGCTCGATCTCGCGCAAAAAATGGGTGCTACCCATCTGATTAATTACGCAGAAGAAGATTTGCGTGCGCGCATTAAGGACATTACCGGCGGTAAAGGGGTAGACGTAATTTATGATCCCGTGGGCGGCGAATACACCGAAGCGGCCTTTAGATCGATTGCGTGGAACGGTCGGCATTTAGTGGTGGGCTTTGCAGCGGGCGACATTCCTAAGTTGCCGATCAATCTAGCACTTTTAAAAGGTGCCTCAATTGTAGGGGTGTTTTGGGGCGCGTTCACGCAACAAGAAACCCGCGAGCATTTGCGCAATGTAGAAGAATTGTGGGGTATGTTTGCCGAAGGCCGCTTATCACCTACGGTAACGGATGTGTTTGAGTTTAAAGATTACGTTAAAGCCTTTGACCATCTTACGGGGCGGTTAGCCCGCGGCAAGGTGATTCTTGATATTGCTGGCTCCAACAGCTGAGCGGACTGAAACACGTCGTTTGTTATTCAACCAACACGTTCACAATAATAATTAGGTACACCTATGGAATTCAAAAATAAAGCGGTAGTCATTACCGGCGGTGCTGGTGGTATTGGCTCGGCCTTGGCGCGGGCGTTAGCCAAGCAAGGAGCCAAGGTGATGGTATCCGACCTCAATCTGACTGCGGCGCAAGCAGTGGCTGACGAGATTGGAGGGGCGGCGTGTGTGTGTGATGTGTCTGACGAAGCGCAAGTTAAAGCCCTCATTGCCGCTACGGAAAAAGCGTTCGGTCAAGTAGACTGCTTTGTATCGAATGCGGGGTTTGCCGTGGCCGAACCTGACCATGTAGCGTCCGCCAGTAACGAAATTTGGCAAAAAAATTGGGATGTGCACGTTATGGCACATGTGTACGCAAGCCGCGATTTGTTGCCCAAAATGCTGGCGCGCGGTGATGGATATTTGGTGAATGTGGCGTCAGCCGCAGGCCTGTTAGCGCAGATCTCCGATGCCGCTTATTCCGCCACTAAACATGCTGCCGTGTCGTTTGCCGAATCCATTCATATCGCGCACGCCGATCAAGGCATTAAAGTGTCGGTAGTGTGTCCACAGTATGTAAATACTAATATTATAGGCGAAGCAAAACGCGCTGACGGCGAGGCGTTTCCGCAGGGGCTGTTGACGCCCGAACAGTGTGCGGACGTAATCGTGCAAGGGTTACTCGACGAAACCTTCTTGATTCTGCCGCACCCAGAAGTGGCCGGCTATGCAGCCTTGCGCGGCAGTGACCCCAACCGATGGTTGAGCGGCATGCGGCGCTTACGACAACACATCGTGGGCGAAGATGGCCGCGTTGATCTAAAGAAAATGTTGTTGCGTGAATAAGTAGCGCAAGCAACACCTAAATAATAAGAGTAAACGGAGAAGCCTTATGCGCAGATTAATTGTTTCAGCAGCACTAGTGGCCGCGAGCATTCCGCTTGCCGGCCTAGCGAGCACGGTTATTGTGGCCGACGCTTATGTGGATGTGGTGACGGGCAAAGTGGTACAAAACGCGCGCATCGAAATCGACAACCAGCGCATTGTGAGCATTGCTTCCTCTACCTCAAAATCAGTCGACGAAGGCGACGAGCTAATTGATCTAAGTGGGCATACTTTGTTGCCGGGCTTAATTGACATGCACACGCATCTGACTAACGATGCCAATGAGCACGGGTATCGACGCTTGGCTAAAACGCAAACGCGCAAAGCCTTGAGTGGTGTAAAGTTTGCCGAACAAACTTTATTGGCGGGCGTGACGACGGTACGTAATTTAGGGGCCGGCGATTATATTGATGTGGCATTGCGCGATGCCATTAACGACGGCGATATAGTAGGCCCGCGTATGTTTGTAACCGGTCCATCTCTGCAAATCACCGGCGGACATGGCGATATGAATACCTTACCCTTCGATTTGCCCACCACTATTAAGAGCGCGGTAGATGGTCCTTGGGCGGCGGCTCAACAGGTGCGCGAAAACGTGAAGTACGGGGCTGACCTAATCAAAATTAAAGCCACGGGCGGTGTGCTGTCTAAAGGCACCAAAGTGGGTGCGCAAGAATTTTCGTTAGAAGAGATGACGGCGATTGTGGAAGAAGCCCGGCGCCGCGGTGTGAAAGTAGCCGCTCATGCGCATGGAGCTGAGGGCATTAACGATGCTATTCGCGCTGGAGTTGATTCGGTGGAGCATGCCAGCTTTATCAACGATGAAGGTATTAAGATGGCCAAAGCGAAGGGTACGTATTTGTCGATGGACATTTATGTAACCGAATTTATTTTGGGCGAAGGCGAGGCGGCAGGCATATTACCCGAGAGTTTAGATAAAGAGCGCCAAGTCGGTGGTGTGCAGCGCGAGAACTTTCGTAAGGCGGTTGAGGCGGGCGTGAAAATGGTAATGGGTACCGACGCGGGTGTGTATCCGCATGGCGATAACCTTAAACAGTTGTCGCGCATGGTGGAGTTTGGTATGACGCCGATGCAAGCCCTACAAGCGGCATCAGTGAATGCGGCCGATCTGTAGGGGCAGTGATCTAATTTGGGTGCTGTCGTCGGGGGTCGGT
>CAYGNS010000321.1:0-3886 GCA_964351295.1 uncultured Gammaproteobacteria bacterium | reverse complement strand
ACCCGATACTGGGAATTGACTCAGATCGTGCTCCGCCCGCAAAGTTTCCAACGCCGCCTGCAAATCCACCACCACCGCCTTATAGCCTCCTTCACGTAATTTGATGCGCATACGCAGCTCGTAAAATGCACTTAAGCCAATTTCGCTACTGCCCAAGCGGCGTGCAGACGTATTTTCAGGACCATAAACATAGGTGCCCGACTCAATAGAGGCATGATCGATTTCAAATCGCAGTGAATAGATTAGCTCACTTGCGCCGGGCTTGGTGGACAACGCTGGAAGACTCGTGATCGTGCTCATAAATTTGTAGCTCCTGTTTCTATTCAGCCCATTTGAATTTACCCATTTCAGAGTAGTTCAGAGCTGAGTGCCAATGGCATCCATACATCTGGACAATTGCAGTGCGTTATTGACAATGAATAACTGGCGCTGGCGTTAGCGAGAAGGTACAGGGGGTGGGGTAGATTGAAACGAATCCATTTGAGCCGCTACAACCTTGTGCCGTCCATGGCAACTCCCCTGAGCATCCCTTCGGGATGGCATCCAAGCGGCGTGCAATCAAACCAACCCTACGTCGCTGGTGTCTTCCCAAAGCGCCACCCCCACATGGCGTCCCCCTGCTTTCCTACGACGGGTAGCATTATTGTGCGAATCCTTTGACACGATGCTTGTCCGTCAAAAATAGAGTAGCGGAGCATTCCCTGCACTGCAATCACACTTTAGGCTTAATCCTTTTCCAGCCCATCCCTGTGCGCTACCCCCACGTTTACAACTACGTGTACTGCCAACTACTAATTTCACTAACCTGCGCCCAAACTGGCCTCCTGCCGATAACTGCGTCGTAGCGCGAGCAGTTACTGTATGCAACATTGCAAAGTACTGCAATTACACTTTAGTACTAATACTTTTTTAGCGCCAAGTTCAACCGTTTAGTCTGGACAGGCATCCTTAAGTACCTTTTCGGAGGCTACCTTATTAAAGGCGACACCCACCTTTAACGCAGGACAGGCATCTTTAAATTCCGCAATCTCTGGACATCGATCGGATATTTAAAACTCAGAAGCAATCTCCGCATACGTTTTGCGGCTAATATTGGGCACCAAGGCGTTAGCAGCAGGGTATCCCACCACGATTAACATAAAAGGTTTTTCGTTGTTCGGCCGGTGCAGGATCTCGTTCATAAACTTCATGGGGCTAGGCGTATGAGTAAGCGTGGCAAGACCGGCGTTGTGTAGCGCGGCGAGTAATAGACCAGTAGCAATACCAACGGACTCGGGCATGTAATAATTTTTATGCTTATGCCCATGGGCATCAACCGAATTGCGCTCCAGAAATACCGCGATCAGATACGGCGCTGTCTCCAGGAACGGCTTGTGCTCATCGGTTCCGATTGCTTTTAGATCATCCAGCCAGGCTTGCGGAGCCCGCCCCTGGTAAAACTCCCGCTCCTCTTGCTCCGCAGCCAAACGTAATGCACGCTTTATGCTGGGGTCAGCAACCAAGACAAAATGCCAAGGCTGTTTGTTTGCACCACTTGGGGCCGTGCCTGCAGTGCATATCGCGTTTCTCAATATTTGGATATCAACCGCTCGATCAGAAAAATCTCGCACACTTCGACGAGTACTCATCTGCGCATAAAATGCATTGGAGTTACCCAACATGGTCACTGCATCGAGCTCTCGAAACGATAATGGTTTGTGGGTTGGCGCGGTGTCCTCGGAGTGGTCGTCGCAGTGGCTATCTTTATTGGGCATGGGTGTCTCGGACTTGTCTAGTGCTCGTCTAAAAAACGTTAAAATCGAAGCCAATCGGCTAAATCCGCTTCTTTTAACCCTCAAGCGCTTCGGTACTGGGTCAGTTTAAGCTATATTTCGCGCCATATGCATCACCTGTTCGTGTAATTCAATGACCTCATTAATAATGCTTTTAATCGCCCTCTTCTGTGTGGCCTCTTTAACTTATGTTTATGCCTACCGAGGCCAGGCACGGTATGCAAGCCTAGGCGAGTATTTGCGCAAAGGATGGCCTATCTTTACGCCATTTAACTGCCTGTTGTATTTGTTTACCAAGCCTAAAGCGCGACCCGCCATAATGGATATGCGCGATTTTCCTGAACTTAAAGCATTACAAGAGAATTGGCCGATGATTCGCGAGGAAGCCCTTAATTTGATGGCCGAGGGCGGTTTTGATTCGATTGGTGACCCACAATCTGCCTCATATTATGATGTTGGCTTTAGAACGTTTTACAAATATGGTTGGACCAAGTTCTATTTAAATTGGTACGGCTACACGCATGCGTCGGCACTGGCAACCTGCCCTAAAACGGTGAAATTGTTGAGCACGATACCCTCTGTTAACGGTGCCATGTTTTCCGTATTACCGCCAGGCGGCCAACTGACTCGGCACCTCGACCCCGTAGCGTGTAGCTTGCGCTACCACTTAGGATTAGATACGCCTAACGACGACCGTTGCTACATCAGTATTGACGATACGCCTTATTCTTGGCGCGACGGCGAGCCATTATTGTTTGATGTGACGTTCTTGCATTTTGCCCACAATGACGCTGACAAACCGCGGCTAATCTTAATGTGCGATATCGAACGTCCTATGTCATGGCTCGGCAGCATACTGAATTGGCCCTACAAAATGCTCATGAAAGCGTTTATCGTGCCCAACACCGATGCTGACAAACGCGGACTCTTCAATCGAATTTTTGCCGGCTTAGTTCCGGTGCTTGAGCGCTCAAAGAACCTAAAAGAAACGAATCTGATAGCTTACAAAGCACTAAAATACACGGTGAACACAACCCTGTTCGTGCTCTTAGCGGCCATAGTCTGGGGCGTTATTTCAGGCATCCTCTGGCTAATCGCGTAAAAAACTAACCTAGACACCCACCGTTAGCGGACCATATTGCTAGTAAGTTGTGTAAATTCAGCTGACTAAAAGTGCTCTTTATGAGACTTTTTAGCGATCTGACCAATCGCTGTTTGTGAAGACTCATACGGCCTACTTTAGAACTGAGATAGCACGGACTGCTGATATATTCTTTGCAGACTTCTTGTTAATTGCAGAAAGGTTGGCAGCCGCGGCGAAGAGGGTATGACTAATTCGCCGGCATAAGCCCCACAAGAACGTTCAGCTGGATTACACGTTTTCTTTTTAACTAACAGGTTCACCAAAAATGGCACAGCAATTCCAAACTAATAAGCAAGACCTCTCCAGAACTCAAATAGTTGATTACACTGAGCCTACATTAGCCGTAAACGAGGTTCGATGTGCCGTTCTGCACTTCGCCTTTACTGCAAACAACATTACCTATGGGGTAGTGGGCGAACAAATCCGCTATTGGGAGTTTTTTCCCGCTTGGCAAAGCAACAACGCTGAATGGGGGGTGCTTCCCGTTTGGGGTTTCGCAGAGGTGGTTGAGTCGAAATCGTCAGAAATCAAGCCTGGAGAACAACTATTTGGATACTTTCCACCCGCCACCACATTAATCATCAAACCCATCAACGTAACATCCGGTAGTTTGATTGACGCTTCGCCTCACCGCGCATCCTTACCGCCAGCCTATAACCTGTATCGACGAACCAACAACGAACCCCAGGGTAATAGTGACTTTGATGCGGAGCGCATGTTGTTATCGCCACTTTATTTAACCGCTTTTTGTATTCATGACATGTTTCGCGAAAAAGATTGGTTTGGAGCACAACAAGTGATCATTGTGAGCGCCTCCAGCAAAACCAGCATTGGAACAGCTTACGCGATAGCCGAAGATTCGGAGGCTCCAGCTTTGGTTGGACTGACCTCTGCGCCCAACTTGGACTTTGTAAAGAGCTTAAACATTTACGATACCGGTATTGGCGATATCAAAAGTAACTTCAATTTG
>CAYGNS010000320.1:3415-3891 GCA_964351295.1 uncultured Gammaproteobacteria bacterium | reverse complement strand
CTAGCTAAGCGCATGGCTGTCTAGCTAAATCAGAATCTTGCATAAAAAAGCCCCTCTAACGTTCGCTAGAGGGGCTTTAGTACTGCGCAGACTGCGCGGGATGATTTACATCATGCCGCCCATTCCGCCCATGCCACCCATATCAGGCATACCACCACCTGAATTGTCTTGCGGTGCATCGGTGATCATCGCTTCAGTCGTAATGATCATGCTCGCAATCGAGGCAGCGTGTTGCAATGCAGTACGCGTTACTTTAGTTGGGTCAAGAATACCCATCTCGATCATATCGCCGTATACACCAGTACCCGCGTTATAACCGTAGTTGCCTTTATTGTTACGCACTTCGTTTAATACAACAGAGGCGTCATCGCCACCGTTAGAAACAATCTGACGCAATGGAGACTCAACGGCTTTAAGAATTGCCTTAATGCCCGCATCTTGATCAGCATTGTCACCTTTAACTTTAGCGATTGCGT
>CAYGNS010000320.1:0-3405 GCA_964351295.1 uncultured Gammaproteobacteria bacterium | reverse complement strand
CAACTTTGATCAACGCAACACCGCCAGCGAGTTTCGCTACGCGCTCTTGCATTTTCTCTTTGTCGTAGTCTGAAGATGAATCTTCAATTTGCGCACGAATTTGATTCACACGATCTTCGATTTGTTTAGGTTGTCCGTCGCCATCAATAATGGTGGTGTTTTCTTTAGTCACTTGAATGCGCTTAGCAGAACCAAGATCTTCCAAAGTGGTGCCTTCAAGGCTCATGCCTACTTCTTCAGAAATCACACGACCGCCCGTAAGCACCGCGATGTCTTCAAGCATGGCTTTACGTCGATCACCAAAACCAGGCGCTTTAACCGCACACACTTTCACGATGCCCCGAATGTTGTTTACTACCAACGTAGCAAGGGCTTCGCCTTCAACGTCTTCGGCAATAATCATCAACGGACGACCGGCTTTGGCTACTGCTTCAAGCGTAGGTAGAAGTTCGCGAATATTCGACAATTTTTTGTCATGCAATAAAATCAGTGGATTCTCTAAATCCGCCGTCATTGTTTCTTGCTTGTTAGCAAAATACGGAGACAGGTAGCCACGGTCGAACTGCATACCTTCAACAACTTCAAGCTCGTTCTCTAAGCTTTGGCCTTCTTCAACAGTAATAACGCCTTCTTTGCCAACTTTGTCCATCGCTTCGGCAATAATGGCACCCACAGACTCATCCGAGTTTGCTGATACAGTTCCTACTTGAGCAATTTCTTTGGCATTTTCGCAAGGCTTAGATAGATCCTTTAAAGCCGCCACAGCCGCTGCTACCGCTTTGTCGATACCACGCTTCAAATCCATTGGATTCATGCCGGCAGCAACCGCTTTAAGACCTTCACGCACCATGGCTTGTGCCAATACGGTTGCGGTTGTTGTTCCGTCGCCCGCAACGTCATTTGTTTTAGACGCCACTTCTTTTACTAATTGGGCACCCATGTTTTCAAACTTGTCGGCAAGTTCAATTTCTTTAGCCACCGATACACCGTCTTTGGTGACCGTTGGCGCGCCGAATGACTTGTCTAAAACCACGTTACGACCCTTAGGACCGAGCGTTACTTTTACTGCGTCTGCAAGAATATTAACGCCGGCCAAAATCTTGGTGCGGGCGTCATCTGCAAAAATTACGTCTTTAGCTGACATTTTGTTTCCTCTAAATTCGGTATTTGTTTAAGTGTGAAATTACTCAACGACACCCATGATGTCGTCTTCGCGCATAACCAGTAGTTCTTCGCCGTCGACTTTAACTTCAGTACCTGAGTACTTGCCGAACAGCACTTTGTCGCCGACTTTAACGTCGAGTGCGCGAACTTCACCGCTGTCTAAAATTTTGCCATTGCCGCAAGCGATTACCACGCCTTGTGCGGGTTTTTCTTTTGCTGAGTCAGTCAAGATAATGCCACCAGCGGAAGTTGCTTCTTCCTCATTGCGGCGCACCAAGACACGGTCGTGAAGTGGACGAATAGCCATTCGTTAGTCCTCCAAAAAGTAACTAAGTTTATGTGTTTGAGTTAATTCGCGGAGCAAGAGATAGTTGATTTTTTAGCACTCAACCGCGAGGAGTGCTAATAATAGGAACGAACTTGGCAAAGTCAACCCGTGAACACGGATTTTTTTTAATCGGAGTCTCGATAACGTCCTTCTATAATTACGCTGGGAGTCGATTTAGTCCTTGAAGTGGGTTTTGCGCTTCGCTCGCCAGCGTGTTCACGGCCTTCTGCCGTAGACGAACGTTCATGCGACTGACCTGCATGGCGCTGTCCGCTGGCGTGATAATGAGTAAATACAAATCCATTTGCGCCGCTGCCTGCGCGGACGCTGTGACGTGCCACTGCCCGGATCACGGCACGCCTAACTTGTGGAACTAGCAAGGCGAAACCCATCGCATCGGTCACAAAGCCCGGTGTCAATAACACCGCACCGGCAATTAACAACAATACTCCCTCGGCCATCTCCGTAGCGGGCATACGACCCGCCTCGGTCTCGGCCCGCACTTTAGCAAGCGTTGAGACTCCTTGTTGTCGCACTAGGTAGGCCCCCAGTACCGCCGTAAAGATCACAAACGCGAGCGTATTAAACACCCCGAACGCCGCACCCACTTTCAACAGAAGGGCGATCTCGATAATCGGTAGTGCGACGAATAGGGCTACTAGAACTAGGAACATGCATTGAGAATGGGGACAGATCGTTCGAAGTCAACCGCCCCTATGGCTTTTTGTAGTTAATAACTTCATTCCAGTCAATGACCATAAAGCCATTTGTGTCGGTCGCGATTCTTAAAGGGTAGTCGGCGAGACTCGGGTCAGCTTTGAGATATTTTTGCAGGGTATTGAATGAGTAATCGATCGTTCTTCCTTCTGAACCGACCCCTAAATACTCATATTTTAGTAACCAATCTCCTAAATAAGTCACCGTCTGGGGGGCAATTGGAATTAGGCCAACATCGCTGGTCGGAGCATTAAATACGAGGGGACGCACATTGCCGTAATAATAGGTAAGTTTTTTTAAATAGTAACCTCCAGCTATGGTTTCCTTTCGATTTCTTGTGCGACTCGATACCGAAAATTCGTGCTGCCCGTCGAGTGAGGCAAACGTGAGAGTTCGAATGCCATCCGCTTCTAAATCTAATAGAACAGTGCTTTTATTGGGCTCGAGATTGTTTGTATCGGCCGCAACCGATCCACTCAGCATTACGATGATCCACGCCGTGATACTAACTTGAGTAAGAATTTTAGAGTTCACCCAGCTCCTCCATTTGATCATTGTTTGCGTCATTAGCCCCAGTATCTTTGTTCAATCAATGGCTGTCAAAATAGTGTAGGTCAATCGCGATCTATATGCGCGAATTCGAAGGCTTTTGAAAAGCAAGTTTGTGGCTAAGGAGAAGCTTGACAGTTCCAACAGACCGCAAAATTAGCGGGTGACATTTCGCCACAATCACCGCAGCGCCATTCCTCGGTTGATACTGGGGTGGCTTCGAGGGTTTGCAATAACTCAAGGGCTTTTACGGCATCCTCGTCGGCGACCCAACATTCGGGCCAAACCGAGAAAAACGCGACTTCGCCCATTACACTCGAGGCATGTTGGTTACGCATTTGACTGGTAATCTCATGCTCAGCCAAATAGCTTTGGCTTAAGCCTACCTGCGCAATATTTTCGTGGGTAAAAATCAGTTTCATAAAATAAGGCCGCGCTGTGTCTTACACAGCGCGGCCGCTTAGTCATAGATACGGGTTAGTTAATTACCGACCACTAACCTAACGTCTTTACGATACCAGTTGTTCTCAAACCGATCCGCTGCTTCATTCGCGCCAAAGCGAAATTGTCTACCTTGAATTTCAACTACCACTTCGGTGTTCGGCGCAGTTTTTGTAATCTCCATCGTCAACGAACCAGAGTGACAA
>CAYGNS010000319.1:0-3895 GCA_964351295.1 uncultured Gammaproteobacteria bacterium | reverse complement strand
ATTCTGTTCGGCGGTGATTAATATCCCTCCCGACACATGGCTTTGCTTATTCGAAGCAACGGTCATTAACACATCCAGCCCCGTCGCCTCGCCATCTAAGCGATAATCGGCTAAAACCACGTCGTAGCGATCTGTTGTAAGTGCCGCTAATGCTTGCTCAGCGCTCGCTACTGAGGTCACGCGGCATCCCCACCTTTGCAGCAAGGTCTGCATGGCCGCTTGCACGTCTGGGTCGTTTTCTAAACATAAAATCCGCGCCCCTTTCAACTCCGCAGCACTAACAGGTTGTGGCTTTTCGACACTTTCCTCAGCATTCGCTTTTTGACCTTGAGGTACTCGAAGTAAAAAAGTACTGCCTTGGCCAACCTCAGACTCAACTTCAATCGTACACCCCAATAGGCGACAGATTCGCCGCACTATCGCGAGTCCAAGCCCCAATCCTTGCCCGTCATTCGAGCGCCGCTCCTTAATACGATAAAACTCGTCGAAAATCTGTTGTACATGCTCTTCACCAATGCCTTCACCCTCATCCCTTACATACACTTGCACCCATCCTGCATCCATCGGTGTGGCGCCAATCACTACTCGGCCGCCGATGGGGGAGTAGCGAATAGCATTGGATATCAGGTTTTGTAATACCGAGCGCAATAACTTTGGATCAGTATGCAACCAAACATCGCCTACCTCAGAAACCAAAATTAAAGATGAGTTGCGCGCCGACATCTCGAGCTCTGACAACAACTCTCTGATCTGTAGTTGCAACGATAATGTTCGCTCTTCCGGCGCAATTCCGCCCGCATCCAATTTAGAAATGTCGAGTAGGGTTCGCAATAGAGTATCGGCATTTTTGAGGGACTGATCCGTTAACCCCGCCAGCCGCGCTACTTCTTCTTCATCGCTGCGATACTCTAAAACGCTCTGATTAAACAATCGTGCCGCATTGATCGGCTGCAAAAGATCGTGACTAGCTGCAGCCAAAAAATACGTTTTGCTGCGTGTATTGCGCTCCAATTCTTGCGTAAGTACTTCTAATTCTTGGGTGCGCTCCTTAACCCGCTTTTCTAGACGAAGGTTTGACTCACGCAGCAACTCAGCGGATTTGATCGTTTCAGTTATATCCTCATAAGTGGTGACAAAACCGCCATCTGGTAATGGCTCACCCGTTGCCTTAATGACCATACCATTGCGCCGCGCGCGCACACTCTGATAGCGCTCACGTTGCTGCAAATGGTGCAGTCGTTTGCGCACCTCGTGCAATGCGTTTTTGTCGCCAAAATCACCTCGCTCGGCGTTGTATTCCAACACCTCCTTTATGGGCTTACCGATGTAAAGTAAATCTTCAGGGTACTCAAACAAACTTAGATAGCGGTCATTCCAGATTACTAAATTGAGATCTTGATCGACCACTGAAATACCGTGCGTGATGTTCTGCAGGGTTGATTCTAACAAACGCCGATTGAATCGAAGGATGTCAGAAGATTCATCCATGAGCGCCGCAACTCCTTCAACAGAGGCGTTACCTCCAGTGATAGCCTCATTGATTACCCGTTGCGCGGACGCGCTTCCAATAACCCCCGCCATGGCTGTTTGTACCATTAGTATCAGCCGACCTTCGATCGGTTCATCGGGTGGAGTATTTGCTTCACGCTGCTGTTCGTATTCGTTGAAAACTCTGCGCGTATTACGCTCGCCAATAATGGATTCAGAGAGCACTCGCACCGCCTGCATATTTAACATCGCACTCGGTTGATTCAAACGTTCTAAACTCAGCTCAGAGCCGCCTGGCGCATAAGCGAAACGAATTGCTTGTACACGCTCTAAAGTGGATAGCTGCGCTCGACGCGAAACTACAACCATAAACAATACGTTAACAACCGTGCTCCAGAACACGCCATGAGCCAGTGGGTCACCAAACGTGAGTCCAAAGAGGCCTTGTGGATGCAACCAAAAGCCGTCCCAGAACAACCGCGCCACCGCTTCTTGCGGCAGTACCGTTGGTAGAAAGAGCGTATATAGCCACACTACAAAGCCACTGAGCATGCCAATAAAGATGCCCTTACGGTGAGCGCCCTTCCAAAAAAACGACGCTACGAATGCGGGAAACAGTAGAAAAATAGCCGCAAAGGACACCAAGCCAATATTCGCCAACTGATCATTGCTATCCATGAGCAGGAAATACCCGTAGGCACCCGCTAAAACGCCGACGATAGTGAGTCGGCGAACCAACAGTACGACGGATTCGAGGCGCCAACGCTGGGTTACCCTCGCGTCTGATTTGTTTAACCAGCTTGGCATAATCCAATCATTGGAGATCATCGTGCTAAGGCTGATCACCGCTACGATGACCATACCGGTTGCCGCCGAAAGACCACCTAAAAAGGCCACGAGACCCAAGGACGTGTTGCCAGCAGAGAGCGGCAGAGTGAGCACAAACCAGTCAGCATTGGCATTCACGCCTGTCAGATTACCTGCCAACGCGATGGGTACAACAACCACACTCGTGAGTAACAGGTACAACGGCACTAGCCAGGCCGCCGTTGTTACATGATTGGGGGTTTGCGCTTCGACCACCGTTACTTGAAACTGTCGGGGCAATAGCATTATGGCGGCAACACTTAAAAGTGTGCGCGTAAGAAAACTGATCCAACTACTGCCCTGCTCCGAACTGCCAAAGGTCGCTGCGAACACATCTGGCCACGTGCCATTGACCGATTCAGTGCCGGGTGACATCAGTGTCCATACCGCCAGATAACCAATGCTCAAAATAGCAATGAGCTTTACGATCGATTCAAATGCGATGGCTAACACCATCCCCTCATGGTGCTCACTGGAATCCAAGTGCCGTGTACCAAATAAAATGGCGAATAACGCCAAAAGACCACTCGTGTACAGTGCTATCGACTGGGATTCAAGTTGCACTCCGCCATCAGTAGATTGGCGCAAAATAAGATAGGACTGCGTAACAGCTTGCAGTTGCAGTGCGATGTAAGGCAGGGACCCGATCACGGCAATGAGTGTGACCAACACGCCAATCCTACGGCTCTTCCCATACCGGCTCGACAGAAAATCCGAGATGGTCGTGATTTTGTTTTGTTTACAAATTACGATGAGTCGTTGCAGCAATCGATACCCAAATATAAATACCAACGCGGGGCCTAAATAGATCGCTAAATAGTCTATGCCACGAGTGCTCGCTGTTCCGACTGCCCCATAAAATGTCCACGAAGAGCAATACACGCCAATCGACAGCGCATAGATAATGTGACGATACTTAGAGAAATAGCGCCCAGAATCGCCAAAATAGGCAATGAGGAACAGTAAGAGTAAATAGCCCAGGGCGAGGGCCGCAATCCATTCGATGGCAATCATTAGCTATAGTGTGCGACAAAGATGCGTCATGCGCGCAACGAGATCGAAATGACTAAGGTAGCAGAAAATACAGGCCTAACTCATAAAAAAATGGCAAGGCCAAAAAACTAGCCTTGCCGAAGGGTCTCACTAAAGACCAATGCACGAAACCTACAATGCTGCTTGTGCGTTGAACTACAGCAACGTGAATGCCACTAAAAAGCGTATTTAGCCATCACTTGAAAACGCGTTAAATCGCCATCCGTGCCATTCTCCAACTCACGTGAGGCCGCGATAATCTCGCCACCAAAAGTAAGCTTTGCAGTGGGCGAATACATTAAGTTTAAATTCCAGTTAGACACCTTTTCGGTGTTAGCTGCCGATAATCCATCCGCTAGATCCGCCACCGACAGCGCATAACTTATAGTGCTGCGCAAGGTGTCGCTCCAGTTATGTCTATAGGCCACAAAGCCACCGGTAACGGAACTCAGATCGAGCTCGCCATTGGCGTCGATACCGCCGTCGCGAAATGCATTCAAGGCAATGT
>CAYGNS010000318.1:0-3907 GCA_964351295.1 uncultured Gammaproteobacteria bacterium | reverse complement strand
GTTCATACGCTTGCCGCGTTTGGTCTACAGCTTTTTCTAATGCCGGGAGTACTTCCGCGCGCATCTCACGTGCTGCTTCAGCACTTTGTTGATAAGTCTGCCAAGCTTGGAATAAGCGCGTTCGAACGGCCAATAAACTGGCTTCTCTTTGGTATTGAACGACTTCGCGATCGGCCACTGCTGACTGAACTTCACCGCGGTTACGGCGTTTGGCGAATAGGGGAACAGCGAACTCGCCAATCAGTGCCGAATCACCAGTGTCTTCAAGGCGTCGCACACCAAAGCTCCATTGCACGTCGCTGGCAGACTGACTGCGTACCAAGGCGAGCTCGGCGTCACGTACACGCTCCTCACTGACGAAAACCTGAATTGTCGGTGAAGCGGCAACTCGTCGATATAACGCGTCAAAGTCGGCGGGATCAACGAAATTGAACAGATCTCCGTCAGTCCGTGTAAAGGTCGCGCGATCCGCTTTCCAGAGTGAGGCCAGAGCGAATTTTCGACTTTCTAACTCGCTGAATACTGCCCGATACTGCATCTTCGCCTGCGTGAGCGTGGCCTGAGCGCGTAGACGCTCCGCTTGAGGTGCAGCGGCCCGTTTTACTCTCGTGCTGACCAGCTCATAGCTTTGCTCGGCCAGCTGTGTGGCCTCTTGCGCGACGGCAAGCTTCTGCTGTAGCGAGAGCGTGGCGATAAAGCCTTGTGTAACAGCCCCGAGCAGATCCAGCGCTTTGACCTGTTGCTCGGCCTGTAATAATGCATAGCGGGAGTCGACCACGGATGAACGAAAACCGCGCTTGCCACCTAATTCAATGATCGAAGACAGGGCCAGCGTGAGTTCTGCGCTATCGACGCCTGAAAAGTCACCGCTACCTGCGACGTTCTCAGCAACGACGGAGAGCTCGTAAGCGGGTCTTAGTTCAGCCGTTTTGCGCATGCCGTCAATGGCTTGAGAGCGCCAGCGAAAAACCTGAAGCTCGGGATTATTCGCTAACACCAATCGAGTGGCTTCTGCCAACGTCAGCGAGTCTTGATCAACTGGATCACTTAGTGCGCGAGTGGGTTGATCTGAACCTGACTGTGTAGCCTGAGTTGTTAGAGTGAATGAGGGCGGTGCGAGGGGTTGTCCAGCGGCGTTAACGCCACAAACACCACTCAACAAAACCGCCGCAACGAGTTGTCGTGTGTACATAAATCATATTCCAATATTGGGTGATAACATGCGTTCCAAGCCCACCCCACAATATGGAGCACGGCAACGAACGCAGAAAAACTACGGAAATGATTTAGGTGTTGGGAGGTGGCGTTGGCGGACCCGCAGGGCGGCTGCCAATATGTTCTTTATAGGGGGAGTGCGTGCTTTTGGACGTCATCGCCCGAGAAGGCAGCTTTAGATTTGAAATGTTGTTAGCATGCGCGTGACAGCAATGCTGGGAATGATCACCCTCGTGATCTTGATCGACCGGATCATCAGAATCGAGCAGGACAATATGCTGTCCCCCGGTCTCATGGTGCAAGGCTTCATCTACTTCGCCCACGGCACTTTGAACGCTCAAAGTGAGCATCAATGCGGTAAGACAATAAGTGAAGGCGGTTCGCAACATGGTCGCTAGTGTATCTCAATTCTCGCGTTAGAAGTATTTGATCTCATCTCGGTCAACGCTAAGCGAATAACACGGTAGGCCGCGCTCAAACTCAAACCCGCAATGAGCACCGCAACCAACAGATCGGGCCACCGCGAAGCGCTCGCAAACACGCCAGCGGCCGCCATCAGGACAGCAATATTACCAATCGCGTCGTTACGACTACAGAGCCAAATAGACTGCATATTCGAATCGCCTTCACGGTAACGATACAACAATACCGCAACGCCCACGTTTGCTACCAGAGCGAGTAGGGCAATAGATCCCATAACGAAAGGCTCCGGTTCGCTACCCAGTAATGCGCGATAACCGGCATTGTAGATGACCCACATGCCAAAAGCGCCCATTGTCAGGCCCTTAAACATAGATGCACGGGCCCTGACTGATAAAGCCATACCCAACACAAAAAGACTGATCGCGTAATTGGCCGAATCGCCTAAGAAATCCAGTGCATCAGCCTGCAGAGAAACCGAGTCGCCATAATAACTGGCAACGATTTCGACCAGGAACATACCGAAGTTTACAAGCAAGGCAATCCACAAAACGCTTCGAAATAGCGGATCTTCAAGACTCTCAGCGCCTTGCGAGGCGCAATCGTTACAGCCTACCATCACGCATCCTCCGAATCGTCCGGCTCAGCAATGTGGGCCGCCATGTCTTCGATCACGCACTGGACGTGCTCATCCGCCGCCGTGTAAAAGACTTGTTTACCACGACGATCAGAACGAACCATCCTGGCAGCCCGCAGAAGCCGCAAATGATGGCTCACAAGTGACTGTGATAATTCCAGCTGTGTCGCAATATCCGTCACGCTGATCGGTTCGTGCAGGCAACACAGGATAATCCGCAGTCGGCTGGTATCCCCCATCAAGCTGAATAAATCGGCTAGTTGTGAAACATTCTCTTGTGAATCCATTCCAGGAGTAGGTCGTCGTGATTTCATAAAATTTAAATTAATGCTTGAATATATGTTCATATGTTTTCATAATACACACACACTGTCAAGTAAATCAACCGTAGTGTTGCACCCTGATTAACGTTAATTAAAGGATAGAAAGAGGTGAATATATGTCCCTGATATTAATGATTGTGTTTTTATTCTTTGCTATTGGTATGCGCGTACTAGTACAGCGAATAAAGACCGGCGATTTTGGGGTTCGCGTTGCATCGCATGATGCGCCCCTGGTTGAGATACTCCCTGGTAGCATCTTCGTGCTGACCTTTTGCGTAGCGCTTGTTCTAGTTGTCTTGGGCCATTTAGGCTCAATCATCGCGGATTTCGATTTTCCGTTATGGACTCGGTGGAGCGCTTTTGTACTGGGTTTATCCGGTGTCTTGGTGACCGTTTTATCGCAACATCAGATGGGCGATGCATGGCGCATCGGAGTGGACCAAGAGGAGGTCACGGAGCTCAAAACGAGGGGCGTGTATGCAAGAACGAGAAACCCGATTTATTTTGGTATTTTGCTGTTTTGGATTGGCTTGTGCCTCACATTTTCTAATCTATGGTTATGGTTATGCGCGGGCGTCTGTTGGGTATGTATCGAATTGATTGTGCGCAAGATAGAAGAACCGTATCTTGAAAAGGTTCATGGTGAGTCGTTTAGAGACTACGCTACCAAGACAAATCGATATTTACCGGTTTCGAAGCCGGCCAAACAGACATAGCTCTCGCAGAAACGGAGATCGCTACCAATTCTGAAGTTTCAGATTTCTTTAATAAAAGTAATAGGTGATTAATGATGATGCCATCCAATTTGCGCGATGCATTCGACAAAGAAATGGAGCTAGCCAGTTCACATTTTTCCAACCAAGATTATGACCGTTGTTTCAGCCACCTTGAGCGGGCTCATATTCTAGGTCAACGATTTTACATACCCCATGTCAAGAACCACTTTTGGATGCTGAGAGTCGGTTTAAAGCAACGCAATTTGAGGGAAATCGTCGGTCAGTGTGTACGTATTTTAGGGTCGGCAGGTTCTTTAATTGGTATTGTTCCGATCGGAAATACTGGCGGTTCAAACGTAAGTGCCATCAAGCCAATGCCTATACCTGATGATTTAGCGCGCTATTTTGATGAATAAGGAGCCAATTTTGTAAGATAGAAATAATATTTTTTTATAGTAACTTTTCGCCCCTTACCATAAGTAATCTCGCTCAACGTGGTTTTTAACACTTGTCGGCAAGTGACCCCAATATGGGGGCTTGCTTTAGTCTCAATCGTTTTGCTGTGCAATTGGGTTTATTTTTTGCGCACAGATAGG
>CAYGNS010000317.1:2014-3932 GCA_964351295.1 uncultured Gammaproteobacteria bacterium | reverse complement strand
CGCGCAGTAAATCCAACTGCTGAGCATGGTTGTCGTGCGTAACAAGTTCGCGAAAACGTACAATCAGATGAATATTCAAACTGAGCGTGATGATTAACAGCAACGACAAAAAGTTAGAGGACACGACCGAGATGGGCCAATTTAGCAAGCCCAACAAACACACGACGATATAGCCCGTTACAAAGCAGCTCAACAGCGGCATCATCACCCACCCAAACTGCCTAAAGGCCACCACAAGAATAATAAGAATGACGAGTACCGCGGCGCCACCAAACACCGCCACGTCGGCGTTAATGAAGGCAATGGAATCGGCCACGATCATCGGCAGCCCTCCCAAGAAAAGTTTTGCACTGTCGCGGTACTCATCCGCGTAACCCCGCACCGTTTCAATGAGCGCCGCTTGACGCTCTTGAAACGCCTGCAACTTAGCTTGGTATTCGCGCGTAACGGTATCTAGGCGCTCAGCTTGCGCATCCGTTAATCCATCACTCGCGCGTAATTGACGCAGATCTTCGCGCTCGGTATGCAGTGCTTGCACTTCTGCATCCGCCTTAAGCGAGATGGCCAAAGCCGTGGTGGAGTAGTCTTCGCTGACTAAAAAGTCGCGATACAGTTCGCTATTGCGAAGCTCCTTCTTCGCCAAATCAATGTCAGTTCGCTCATCCAATAAATATTGAGGTGACGCAGTAAGCTCCGCCAAATTTACCGGAGGGCTTTGCACCAATGGCACATCTAGGATCGACACGATGCTGTCGACGCCTTCGAGTTCTGCGAGCTTATCTCGCAAGCTCTTCAATTCAGACAGCGACTCTTCGCTAAACAGTTCCGCGTCGGGTGCATAAGTTAATACGAGCAAATCGGCCGTCGCGTACTTACTCACTTCCTCGCGAAAATAGCGTAGCGAAGCATCATTCTCTAACACCAAAGAATCAGAGGAGGCGTCTAGTCTAAAGTTGCTCAGATAAGGCGAAAGCAGCAGTGTGATCAACGCGAAAACAGCCACCACGATTAGCGGGCGTTTAAAGACAATGTGCTCGTAGGTCGAAAGAATTTGCATCGTTAATTTAGTGTGTGAGCCAATTTAGAGTGAGAAACAATTACGCGGGACAAGAGTGTACCTGATTCGCCGTATTGTCGCCCTATTTCGGCGCATACAGAGCAAGGTCGAGTCGCTTCAAGCGGCGCCGATACTCTGTGGTTCGACCCGCCCAGTTATTGGTGATGCGCCCATCTACTTGATACCAACTGTCGCCTACGGTCGCAAATGCAAGCGCCTGTAATCGCGCTTGCATCTCATCGTTAAAGGCCCGCTCAGCCTCAGCCGCAATTTCGGTATAGTCCAACTGCACCAGCTGCACAATCGCTTTGGCTTGCGCTTCGAGCATAATAATAATCGAATTGTGGCCAAGGTTCGTATTGGGGCCGTACATAAAGTGTAAGTTGGGAAATCCATGGGTCGACAAGCCAAGGTAGGCATGCGCACCCCCGCGCCAGTGATCCGCTAGGCGTTGCTCGGCTTTGCCCACGACTTCAATTTGACTTAAAAACGGATTGGTGACGAAGCCCGTTGCATAGATCACCGCATCTACTTCAATATGGAGCGGCTGACGACTCTGCGCATCGAGCACGGCAATGCCTGACTCATACAGAGCATCGATTGGATCGGTTATCAAATGCACGTTGTCGCGTGCTAGCGCCGCATAATAGTTATCCGAAAACAAAATACGTTTGGCGCCAATCGGATAATCGGGAGTGAGTTTAGCGCGCAATTCTGGGGACTTGATATGCTTTTTTAAATACGACTGATTCCAAGTGCGCAGCAACCATTGCACCAATCGATTACCTTTAATGGCCGCAAAAATAGCGGCTTCTCCGCGCAGCCAGAGCGAAAAACGATACAGGCGAGTAATGGGGGGTA
>CAYGNS010000317.1:0-2004 GCA_964351295.1 uncultured Gammaproteobacteria bacterium | reverse complement strand
CCTTTCTCCCAACGCGCATAGGCCCGATCGACCTTAGGCAGCACCCAATTCGGGCTGCGTTGTAATACATACACTGCGGCCGCTTGCTCCGCAATTTGCGGGATGAGTTGCAACGCACTGGCCGCGTTACCAATCACGGCAATGCGTTTGTCGCGCACATTAAAAGTATGATCCCATTGCGCCGAGTGAAACGACACGCCTGCAAACTCACCCTCTAAACGCGGCGTGCTAGGCACGTGCAACTGCCCAACCGCGCTGACTACGTGCTGCGATTGATACTGCTTGCCTTGCGCCGTGTGGATGGTCCAAAGCTGAGAGTCCTCATCAAAGTGCATTGATTGCACGGTTTGGGCAAACTCGAAGTGCGCGTTAAGGCCGTATTTACGCGCCGTGTCTTGCTGGTATTTTAGAATTTGGGACTGGCCTGACCACTTGTAATCCCAATCGGCATTATGCTCAAACGAGAAACTGTACAGAGCCGAGGGAATATCGCACTCAGCACCCGGATAGGTGTTCTCGCGCCAGGTTCCGCCGAGCTCTTGGGCTTTTTCGAGAATCTTGAAATCCGTTATACCCGCTTCGCGTAATTTAATACCCATACAGATACCGGAAAAGCCAGCGCCTATGATAATGACTTTATGATGCATGAAAGATAGTCCTAACTGTAAACTCCAAAAGATGCCCTGCGAACGTGGGCACGGTGAACTAAAACGAACTGTATGCTAGAAGTAATGAACATCCAGTTAGCTAAAACCGCACTGACGTTCGAGCCGATCACTTACTAGAGGCTTCAAAATCAATTTCCTTTTCAAGCGCCGCGATATCCATCACTACGTAGCGCTCGCCCTCTTTACGCAGGATTCCGCGCTTTACCCAATCTCTAAATATTTGATTCACTCTTTGCCTCGACCCCATGGTCATATTGGCAAATTCGTTTTGGCTAAGCCGAAAATCCAAGGCGATGCCGTCAGATACTTGCCGACCATGGCGCTTGATAAGATCTAAGAAACGCCCTGCAACACGCGCTTTAAGAGGATAAAACAATGAGCCTGCGAGTGTTTCGTATACCGCCCGCGTGCGCCTTAACTGCTTGGTAAACAAATTCTTGTACACCACGGGATACTCGGCGGCGGCGAGCAGCACCGACGAACTGGGAATGCTGAGTATTTCGGCCTGTTGCTTTACGCGCGCTTCTTGCACTCGGTGGCGATCGCCTACCAACGCGGCTTCGCCTAACCAGGCGCCAGCACCCAAATGCGTTAGGATAAACTCTTGTCCATCGCTACTCGAAACCGACACACGCACGGTACCACTCATAATCCCATACACCGCAACGGCTTGCTCGTTGACCAAGTACAGACACTGATTGGCCGTGTAGGTCTTAAGCACCGCCCTCGCTGCGAGCATTTCAATCGCATCGCTCGGCAAGCCCTCGAACCACGCCGAGGCAGCAATAAAATCAATAATACGGGGAGTCTGAGCGGTCATGTAATCGGCACAACAAACAAAAAGAAGTGGCAAGATAGCCCACCAAGACTGTCCTTGCAATCGTGCAATCGCCAGTGGCTTGCAATGAACGATGGTCATTATTGAAACACGTTGCGCTAGCCATCGAGTTAATCAAAGCATAAAAACATTTGAGAATCGAGCATGGCGGGTTGGCGCGCAATTTGATGAACGTGATTAATAGAATGAATTGACGACCGTTACCACGGAAAACACTATGGAATCGTTATGGAACCATACTGTCGTTAACTATGCCCGCTGTTACTTTTAAAAACATACCCTTCGATTTCTACATGCGGCTGATGCGCACCACAGAAGTATAAACAGCGAGCTCATTCACTGCCTTGAACAAATTTATAAACCAATCCGAATGTCCGCCGCCGAGCTTGCCTACAGAGCGAGTGAGCTGCGTCGTTAATGACGAAATCAACACAGCCAAAAAGCGAGGCAGATTCAAGTAGAGCAGCAACTCGCCGATAACGAATATACCATCAACTC
>CAYGNS010000316.1:0-3933 GCA_964351295.1 uncultured Gammaproteobacteria bacterium | reverse complement strand
GCCAGTTCAATACGGCCATCGAGTGTTTCTTGGTATTTAAAAATACGTCCTGCGCAGCCAACCGAATAGACATCTAGCTCAGTGCTTTGAGCAGCGGACGATGGTTTTGGTTGTACCATGCCAATCATTTGGCTGTCGCGCATTGCGTCCTGCACCATTTTTAAATAGCGCGGTTCGAATATATTCAAGGGCAAAAATCCACCAGGCAGGACCACCGCATTGGGTAGTGGGAAGATTGCGAGCGCTGTCGGTAAATCTTTAAATTGCGGCAAAAAGGGTGAGCGCTGCGGCATAGTTAAGTCTCAAATTAAAAGTCAACGTAGTCAACGTGAGCAAGCAGTATAGAAAACTCTGTGCAAGCTTGTGTTGATTAATGGACTTATATTTAGAGCAAGTCCCCCGTCATCCCCACGAAGACAGGAAACGTCATCCCCGCGCAGGCGGGGATCCATGGTTTGGTTCAGTGGTAGGTAATAGATATGGGTCTGGGTCCCCGCCTCGGCAACTGCTCCTGCGTTGCTCTAATCGCTACTTCCCTGTAGCGATGCGCGGGGAAGACGTCGGGGATGTTTCCATCCCTACCGCTTAACCTTAGCTAAAGATCTATTTCTCCCAGGAAACCTTCGGCAACCCTGGTTGCGCAATAAGGTTTTTATACTTGGCTTCCAGCTCAGTGCGCTTAATTTTCAGAGTGGGGGTAAGCAGGCCGTTCTCGATGGTCCAAGTATCTTTGGCGATAATGATGGCGGCCACAACTTCGTGCTTTTCAATGCTGGCGTTAACCTCGTCTAAGGTTGCGGCTAAACTCGCTTCAATTTGTTCCTTAGTTTTGGTTTTAGCCATATCCGCTGACAGTACGGCCACACACACCGCCGCTGGCAGTCCGCTGCCCATTACACACATTTGCTCAATTAGCAGATTGCTCGCGAGCTTGCCTTCAATGGGCACGGGTGCGATGTACTTGCCTTTGCCCGTTTTAAACAGATCTTTTACTCGGCCGGTAATGCGCAAATACCCGTCTTTGTCCATGTCCACTTTGTCACCAGTGCGCATGTAACCGTCTTTGGTAAAGGTTTCAGCGGTTACATCAGGGTTTTTGTAATACTCCTTGAACACGCCTTCGCCTTTAATGAGTAGTTCGCCCTGATCAGACACCTGCACGTCTAAACCTTTAAGCGGCACACCAATCGTGCCGAGCTTGCTGCGTCGAAATGGGAATTGGGAGGTTGCGAGTCCCGCTAATTCGGTCATGCCCCAGCCTTCGGAAATGCGTATGCCGAGCTTGCGGTACCATTCCAGAATATGCGGCGAGATGGGTGCCGAGCCGCTGCCGCAACTGCGCGCATAGGCCAAGCCGAGGTGCGCGCGAATCTTGCGTGTAACCAATCCGCCCACGATGGGAATGCTGATAAGTCTGCTCAGTTTTTCTTGCGGAATCTTGTTCAGCACTTCGCTTTGAAACTTAACCCAGAGGCGTGGCACCGAAATAAAGTTGGTTACTTTGGCTGCCCGCAGGTCACGCAAAAACGTTTCCAGTGATTCGTTAAACGTTACTTGAGCGCCACCGTACAAGCTTGAATACTCGATCACACCGCGCTCAGTTACATGCGCAAGTGGCAAATAAGAGATCAGACGTTCTTCTTTGCTGCGACCAAGCAGATTGGCGCACGAAGAACCTTGATAGGCAATATTGCGATAGGTAAGTACCACGCCTTTAGGCGCACCGGTTGATCCCGAGGTGTATACAATCGAGAACGTTTCGTCTAGATCCGGCTCGTGTATTGCTGCAATGGGTTGGTTGTTGGCGATGAGGTCGGCGAGCGTGTGCTTGGTTTTAAATTCACACAGGGCCATGCCAATGGTAATAACGTCTTTATGCTTTTTGAGCGCCGTTTGCGCATCGTCCGATTTGGGGAGCTTGCCTAAGATAATGGCTTTGGCTTCGGAATGTTTTAGAACATAATCCACCGTGCTCTCGCTCGCTGTGGCGTAGATCGGCACCGACACCATGCCGGCGATCTGTATCGCAAAGTCACTGATAAACCATTCATCGCAATTGGCTGCAAGGAGAGATACTTTATCGTCCTTTTTCAGCCCCAGTGCGACTAAACCTTGGGCAATGCGAGACGCTTTGTCGAACACTTCGGCCCAAGTGGTTGGAATGTACTCATCGCCAGAGGGTTGGCGTAAGTAGACTTTATTGGGGTGCTCTTTCGCGCGAGCGGCCAAGACCGCCATTGGCATCATGCTGGCAGTAGTTTGCATTGAACAAATCCTCAGACTTTATATTTAAAAAAATAGTTGGCTAGTGTGCCATTCAAGGCAACACAGTAGAACAAAATGGGGTGCGTTTGTTAGCGTTTAGGCTAATACTCGCCATAACCGTTAATCATGCCTGTTATGCCTGTACTAGTATGAGGCGATTTTAAAATGAATCGCCGCAAATGTCTCATTCTTGGCCAAGAGGGTATAAAATAGCGGCAGAATCGCGGAGGTTTGTGGTCCGCACCTATTTGGAGTCTAGTCACTGATGCTCGCCATTCAATTCACCGCCTTGGCGGCTTTGAGCTTTGTTACCCTGATATTGCTGGTATTGCGAATGCAGCGTAAGAGCGGTATTCGTATTCCTTTGGGTATCAGTGTGTTTGCTCTAGGCGGTGTGGCGCTCTCGCTCAGTGAACCCCTGCACGAGTGGTTGAGCGCCATTGTATCGGTGCCCCATGCCAGCATTCGTCAATGGATAGCCACTTTAATGTTTTTGGCCGTTGCGTATGTGGTTAATACACTCATCAAGCGCTTTGTGTATCTGCGCCGACTCACTTTAGACGGCGACCCAAAAGTTCCGCTCATCGTGCAGTACTTGGTTAGCGCGATCGTGTACCTCATTACGCTGATGTTCATCGTGCGCTTGGTGTACGAGCAACCCATTTTTGCGATTGCCGCCACGTCCGGCGCGCTCGCATTAGTGCTGGGTTATTCCGCGCGTGCGGTGCTTGAAGAAGTATTCGCAGGTATAGCGCTTAATTTTAGTTCGCCATTCGAGAAGGGCGATTTGATCCAGCTAAACGAAGAGTGGGCACTCGTAAAAGATATCGACTGGCGCAGCATCACTTATATTGATATGGACAATAACAGTGTAGTGGTGCCTAACACGGTGGTCGCGGCCAGCAAAATCCGTAATCTAGATCGCCCCGATCCCGTTACCCGTAGACTCTACTATTTTTTGGTGGAGTACAACACGCCGCCTAAGGTGGTGATTGATCTAGCTCGGGCCGCCATGGACGAATGCCCGCATATTCTTAACCACGAATGGAATGATGTGTGCTTGTACGACTTTGACGACACCGGCGTGCGTTACCGAGCGGCGTTTTATATCAAAAGTTACTGGGATTGGTGGTTGGCGAGCAATGAGTATTTTAATGCTTTGTGGTACAGCTTTAAACGCGAAGGCATCCGTTTCGGTGAACAAAGAAAGTTGAACTTTACGGACGGCGAAGATGCCGAGCGGTATCTGCCCAGCAGTGTGTTAGAGCGCAATAATTGGCGCGCACTGGTCGAACGATTTGATCAAGTGCCAATGTTTGAGGGTATGACGCAAGAAGATATGGTCGATCTTGCCCGCAGTGCTCGCTTACATGTGGTGGGTCCACCAGAGCGCATCGTGCGAGCAGGCTCAAAGCGCGCCTCTATGTATTTAATTGCCAGCGGTAAGGCGGACGTCTACGAAGTGGACGAATCTGGACAAGAAACGTGGATGGCGGAAATTGGCGAAGGCGACCCCATTGGTTTGATGTCGTTGCTCACGGGTGCGCCGCAACGCACCACCATCCGCGCGCGCACAGAAGCCGCCGTGTGGGAAATTAGCAGCGAATCGCTGCATGAAGTGTTTAAGAAAAAGCCGGAGGTAATGGACAACATTGCGCAGGCGGTTAC
>CAYGNS010000315.1:0-3937 GCA_964351295.1 uncultured Gammaproteobacteria bacterium | reverse complement strand
AACTTATCAGCCAAGTGGCCTAAAAACATGCCCGCAATGGCAATCGCAAACATTGGCCCGTAGTGCAATAGGCCAGCGGCCGTTAAGCTCAGATCAAATGCACTCATCACTTCTGGAATAATGACGCCCACCGCATCCGTGGTCATGGCGAACATCATGAACATTAGATAAGTAAGCCAACGAATGGCTCGCAAGTTGGACGGCTGAGGCAATGGAGTCATAAGAATCTCAGAAGTTAAAGGTAAACTTGCTATTAGGTAAATGAATCTCGCGCGCTGCTATTTATAAGTGCGCGCGAGACCATGTGCTGCCCGTTATTACGACCGACTTGCTAGAAGGAATATCGAAGCGTAGCCGACGTGGTGCGTCCGTTAATAGGACGGATACGAACGAAATCACCAGCCACTGCGGACCCTTCCTCGCCTTCAGTAAACCCTTCTTCATCAAACAAATTGTTGGCGTTAAGGCTCAAACTTAGGTTTTGATTAATCAGGTAGTTAAAGAACAGGTTGGCCGTGACATAAGAATCAAACTTCAGGTCATTATTATCCTGCACAAAGACTTCATCCGTGCCGACAAAATTAACACCAAGATCCCAGTTATCCGCCTGATAGTGTGGCGTGATATTAAAGATATAGTCCGCTTGTCGACGCGGAGTATTTCCAGCATTTGCCCCGTTGGTAATTTCAGAATCAGTCAGCGTCACACTACCAGCCACGGAAAAGCCACGGCCGAAGTCGTAGTCGCCTTCAAACTCAAAACCGCTGGCGGTAAACGTGTTGCCGCGCAGGCTTTGTGAAGTAACTTCAAATTGTCGAGACTCGGAAGTATCTGCGTCAAAGTAAGTAACATAGAGCGAACCGCTGTCGCCACGATATTTTAACCCGACTTCAACTTGCTCTACTTCGCTGAAGGCTGACTCACTGAGTATGCTGCCATCTTCACGTAGGCTGCCTGTTACTCGGTCTGGTGACGAAATACTGCCACCCTCGGCAATATTAGCAAACAGGGCCAAGCTATCACTTAAAGCATAATTTAGGCCAACCGACCAAGAATCAAAATCCGTGTTGTAGTCGGCGCGTCGAGCCGCACCCAGAGTTGGAACCGCTTGCTCGTTGCCCGCTACTACCCCATCACCATTAACGTCTAATGGAACCAGAACGGTGCTTTCTTGAAACGACCCCACAACATCGTAGTCATCCTTACGATAACTGGCATCCCAGGTCAGATTGTCACCAATTTCGCCGGTAATAGACACATACGGGGCAGTACCATCAATTTCGAAATCATAGGCTCGTGTACAGCAATTTCCAAACGCAGGGTTACCGTAAAGCACGCCGCCGATGGAATCACCACGATCAAAGGACGTTAAATTTCCATCGAGTCTTCGATAGTATTGGTTGAAATTCCAAGTGGTGCTAATACTTTGCTCAACAAGCGCCAAGCCAGCCTTTATTTGTACTGAATCAAAGTCACCAACAAGACTTACATCTGCAAAATCATTGCCGGCATCGTTTACTTCCGTGTTGAAATAGACGATTTCAACGGAGGGACCCGCCGCACCATCGAGGAACGTATTGGCCGGGAAAGGCGAGGCAAAATTGCCCTCAGTACTCGCTGTTCGATACTTAAACCCACCTGAAAGCACGTCATTAAACTGATAATCAGCGACCACGGCGAGCGACGTCATTTCGGCCTCGAAGCCATCACCGTCAACGGCCTCTACACCCTCACGGCGCGGCGCAAAGTCGGTGGTGTTCAAAAACAGCGTACCGTCACTGAAACTCGTGCCCAACTCGGCAAAACCTGATCCGCCGGTCGACCGAGCGGGAATAGGTAGGTAGGTTGGTACTTCGTCATCGAGATGCTTTAGGTGAAAACGAATCGAGCCTTTATCAAAATCGCGAGCGATCGTGGCTTTGATTTGCCCACCTTCTTCAATATTTTCCTGCGCTTCTCTTGGACCTTCACCTGACCGATAAAAGCCACCTAAGTGGTATGTCCAGTCTCCGCTAAGAACACCCCCTTGGGCAAAATCGAACCTGAGGGAGTCATAATCCAGTCCTGCAGTCAGGGCGATAGTACTTTCGGCTTCATCACCCGTTTTAGAAATGAAATTGATAATACCGCCCGGAGCATTAGCGGCTTGGGTTGAAGCGGATCCCCCGCGGATCGACTGAACGCTTCCAACGGTGGTATCAAATCGAAGCCAACTATCGGCCGTGGCAAAGGCTGCATCGCCTACCAGCATTACTGGAAACCCGTCCTCTTGCAATGATACGTAGCGCGCGCCGCCAGAACTGATCGGTAAACCGCGAACTTTGATGTTGGCATTTGCATCTCCGGATGAAGACTCCGACTGAATGCCCGGTATATTGCGAAACACTTCAGCCGTTGAACGGGGCGCATAGTCGGCTATGTCCTCAGAAGATAGTGCTGTTACTGACATAGATGATTCAAATTTTGTGGTCGCTTTCGGTACACCGGTAACGATCACTTCTTCAATTTGCTCGCTATCCTGAGAATAGCTGGAGAGGCTTATCATGCTTAATACAACTAAGCCTATGGTGCTCAACCGAGCGTGGTTATGTGGACTCATGGTGCTGCGCTCCTTCAGTTTATGGGATGTTTTAAATGTATTTTTGAGTAGTGACTAAAATTTGTCGCCCTAAGCGGCATTTTGTCGTCTGTCTAACGCGCACATTTCTGATGATATGCGGCAGAGGAATACCTCATATTCCAAAAATACAACCGATTGTATTTTAATGCAACCGATTGTATTGGAATAATTGAGCTATTTTTGATTCACACTAACGAGCCTTTAAGCACGTTTTTATTGTTTATTAACTTTACCCCGTAAAAAAATCAGAGTGCAACCTGTGGCGGGCGCCTTAAACGACACGCACACTTCTTCGCTAGGCGTGAGTTCTGTTACACTTTCGCGCAATTGGAATCAGATGCAAAACCTAATCATGAAGATGTCTGACCTGGCGCGGATCGCCGGAGTGTCTAAATCTACTGTATCGCGCGCGCTAGCGGGAAGCGAACGGGTCACACCTGAAACGCGGCAACGGATTCAAGAACTGGCCAAGCAGCACAACTATCGCATGAACGTGAAGGCGAGAAATTTTCGCCTGCAAAATATCCTCACCATTGGCGTTTTGCTACCTTCTAATGGACGTTCCGACTGGCTTGCAACGGACCCCTTCATGCTCGAGATGCTTGGCGCTATTGCCGATGCGCTTGAGAGCAAAGGCGGTCATGAGTTGTTACTCGCAAAACACACTAACAACGATCCATCTTGGATTTCAGAGTTTGCGCGAACACGAAGTGTGGATGGAATAATTGTGGTAGGGCAAAGCTTGTATCACGACGAATTGAATCGTGCCGCAGACTTGCATGACGCGATGGTAGTTTGGGGGGCTGAATTGCCTGACCAAAAATACCTCACAGTGGGAAGCGACAATTATTTGGGTGGCAAGTTAGCCACCGAGCATTTACTCGCGCAAGGCAGAAAGAGTTTTGCATTTTTAGGCGATATTCGATTCCCTGAAACCAAGCTGCGTTATGACGGATACCGGCATGCTCTCGAAAAAGCAGGCCTTGAATATCGTTCTGATCTAACCACAGACTCTGAAAATGCCAGCGACATAGCGCTGCGGTCCATCTCCACACTACTGCAAAAAAAACCCGCAATTGACGCACTCATCGCGGCCAGCGACATGCTCGCGTTCAGCGCTATCAAAGCGCTTGCAAATTTCGGTTTGAGAATTCCAGATGATGTGGCCGTGGTGGGCTATGACAACGTCACTTTGTCGCAATACAGTAATCCAACGCTGTCTTCAATAACTCAAGACAGAGCTGAAGGCGGGCACCTACTCGTAGAAAAACTTTTCGAGCTTATGAACAACGAGCCATCCAGCGGCAATGCCAGAAT
>CAYGNS010000314.1:0-3968 GCA_964351295.1 uncultured Gammaproteobacteria bacterium | reverse complement strand
CTGTTCGGCTTGAGCCCGAAAATTATCATGAAGTTACCTTAGGGATAACGGTCACCACGAAGATGGGCGACAAAGTCGGCTTTTTAGTAGAAGTTCAGCAAGCCGGCATTTTTATTATCGCGGGAGTCCCCGAGGCCGACATGCCAATGGCATTAGAAATCGCTTGTCCAAATGTGCTACTGCCGTTTGCTCGCGAGGCTATTTCTGACTTGGTGGGAAAGGCCGGCTTTCCACAGCTCTTACTCTCGCCAATCAATTTTGAAGCGTTGTTTTATAAAAAACATAAAAAACTCGAGGAAGCTAGCGGTTCTGCGGCCGCGCCTAACTAAATTCGACTTTTTTGCTGTGAACGCTTTGCATGCAGAAAATCGTAAAAGTTACGATATACTGCTTTTGAGAATTTTAAGTTCTGTACTCATGCCCAATTAACTTCCCTTAGCTCGCATAAAGGCTTCTCATGACTCGGATTTTCGTACTTTTGCTGATTTTAGCTGTTCCATTACTCAATGGTTGTAGCACTTTAAAAGCCACCGATGACCCGCTTATCCAAACTAGCTCAGATCCAATAGAGGGCTTAAATCGCGGTATCTATGCCTTTAATGACGGCACCGACAGATTAATTTTACGCCCCATCGCGAAAACTTATGACGCGGTAGTGCCCACTCCAGCAAAGCAAGGCGTTAGCAATTTTTTTAGCAATCTTGCCGAACCCTTGAATATACTCAACAACCTGTTGCAAGGTAAATGGGAGCGATCACTAACCTCAACGTATCGGTTAGCGGTAAATAGCACCGTCGGTTTGTTGGGTCTAGTTGACGTTGCATCTAAGTATGACGTTGCACCAGCACGAGAGGATCTTGGACAAACTTTGGCTAGCTGGGGCGTGGGTCCTGGACCCTATATCATGTTGCCATTTATTGGCCCCACAACCTTACGCGATGGAATAGGGCGCGGCACCACCGCAGCTGTTTATTATCCCAACAACAACTTCAGCGATGACTCCGGTAAAAACGTGGCCGTAACGGCTCTCGAAATAATCGATCTGCGTGCTTCGCTATTAGGTGCCGACGAATTGTTACAGCGGCAAGTTGACCCCTATTTGTTTCTCAAAAATGCCTACGATCAAAATCGCTTAAAAGTGATTTACGATGACAATCCTCCCGAGAGCAAGGAAGATTTCGACTTTTAATCATCTGTAGGACAAGTCAATAGTGTAAGGTTTGTGTATGGCGCTTTACGCGGTAGGTGACATTCAGGGCTGTTACGAACATTTGTCGCGTTTACTCGAACGCGTAAACTTTGATCCTGCCGATGACATTTTGGTGTGTGTAGGTGATCTGGTTAACCGTGGCCCTGAGTCGGCTCGCACCCTTGATTTACTCATTGGTATGGGCGATCGATGCCAAGTGGTGCTTGGCAATCACGATATTCACTTTCTGGCTCTGCACTACGGTGTTCGCTCACCGAAAGTAAACGACACCCTAATACCCTTGCTTAAACATGAAGGGGCAAACGATTATGCTAAGTGGTTGCGCAAACAGCCACTACTACGTGTGGATGAAGAGCGTAAGCTAATATTTTGTCACGCTGGCATCTACCCCTGGTGGGGGTTAGATATGGCGCAGCAAAGAGCCCGCGAAGTAGAGGCGGTATTTGCTAAGCGTAAAAAATGCATAAAGCTATTAAATAAGATATACAGTAACCAGCCGTCGAAATGGTCAGAGGATTTGGGGCCTGTAGCGCGCATGCGTTTCAGCATCAACGCATTTACACGAATGCGCTTCGTAAGTCCTAAAGGACACCTGAACTTAACCGAAAGTGGCTATTCAGGACGCTCGCGAAAGAACCGCCTGGCGTGGTTCGATATCGCCAACCCATATATCGCGGATTATAAGGTGGTGTTTGGGCATTGGTCGGCGTTGGGCCTACTCAATCGGCCTAATGTCTTATGTCTGGACACGGGCTGTGTATGGGGTAGGGAGCTTACGATGGCAAAAATTCCTAAGAATCCAAACAAAATAATTAAAATCTTCCAAACTAGTTCAGCAGAAGCATGGCCGATCATACAATCACCGTAGAAGTATCAACGGGTTTTATTGAAAAACAATCCGACTCCAAACGCTTCGTGTTTTTTTACACAATCCTTATTCACAACAATTCGGATAGAGTGTGTCAGCTAATGTCACGCCACTGGGTAATTACCGATGCCAACAATGGCGTAGAGGAAGTGTACGGCGAAGGCGTGGTTGGCGAACAACCCATCATTCAGCCTGGCGATACTTATAAATACAGCAGCGGGGCGGTGCTGAAGACGGAAATGGGCACAATGGAAGGCCGTTATTTTATGATCTGGAAAGAGCCGGTTAGCATTCAAGAGCAAGAATTCGAGGTACCGATACCTAGGTTTTTACTCTCTGTACCTCGAACTTTACATTAAAGCATTCGCACAGCGGCCTTAACATCCTCAGTAATCGCGTGATTTAGACTTACTGTTACATTCTTCGCCTAACCGTTTGAAAACATTGATTATTTACTTCCAACCAGCGTGATCATCGCGCGGTTAAACGCAGCCTAGTTTAAATTAATAAACAACGCTAAGTTATTGAATTAATTAAGTTTTTAGACGTCTAGGTTGTTCACAGTAAATGCGTTTTTCTCGATAAACTCTCTGCGTGGCTCTACTTGATCGCCCATTAAGATCGTAAAGGTGTCGTTTGAGGAAACATCGTCTTCAATCACTACTTTTAATAAACGCCGCACTGTCGGGTCCATAGTCGTTTCCCACAATTGCTCTGGGTTCATTTCCCCTAAACCTTTGTAGCGTTGAATATCTATCCCTTTTTTAGCAGTCGACAGTAGCCACGCTATGGCTTCTGAAAACTCTTCAACGTGCTCTTCTTTTTCTCCACGCTTAACGACTAAGTTATCGCCAAACAAACCATCCAGCTTTTCTGCAAGATTCTTGATTGACAAGAACTCAGGTGAGCGCCAAAACTCACTCGTCATTTCGGTGGCTTTCACTGTACCGTGTTGGCGACACTCGATCTTTAGACTTGTTGTGCCGTTGCGTTCTACGCGCAATTTATAGCTCGGCGCCTCGTAGCCCTCCTCGTTTAGGACAGATTCGATGGAGGCCAGCACGGCATCATCGAGAGACTCTTCGCTTACGGCCCGGTCGATAAGCGCGCGCAAGACGAGCGGATCGTACTTACGACTCAAGCGCTTAATGGTTTTTTCTACCGCTAAGAACTCGCGACAAAGACGCGTTAACTCATCACCACTCACGATACTGCCGGTGCCTTGATTGCAAATCTCGGCCTTGCTTAAGGCGAGCTCCAACAAATAAGCCTCGAGTTCGACATCGTCTTTTACATAACGCTGCGATTTGCCCTTACCGATTTTATAGAGTGGTGGTTGCGCTATATAAATATAACCACGCTCGATAAGCTCTGGCATTTGCCGATAGAAAAAAGTCAGTAAAAGAGTACGGATGTGCGAACCATCGACGTCCGCGTCGGTCATGATAATAATGCGGTGGTAGCGCAGTTTTTCTATATTAAAGTCGTCTTTACCGATACCCGTACCCAAGGCAGTAATTAATATGGTAATTTCGTCCGACGTTAACATTTTGTCGAAGCGCGCTTTCTCTACATTTAGAATCTTACCTTTGAGGGGTAAAATTGCTTGAAAAGAGCGATCGCGTGCTTGCTTTGCCGAACCACCCGCTGAATCACCCTCCACCAAATAAATTTCAGATAGGGCAGGGTCTTTGTTTTGGCAATCCGCCAATTTGCCCGGTAAGCCGCCTAAATCGAGTGCGCCTTTGCGTCGCGTCATTTCTCGCGCTTTACGGGCCGCGTCTCTTGCTCGCGCCGCGTCTACAATCTTCTCGGCGATTTTTTTAGCGTCAGCCGGGTTCTCTAGTAAGAACTCCGCTAGCTTTTCATTCATCACCGACTCAACCACAC
>CAYGNS010000313.1:0-3971 GCA_964351295.1 uncultured Gammaproteobacteria bacterium | reverse complement strand
CGTTCGTTTCACTCACTAGGCGGGACGCGTTTTCAACGCGCCTCTTGCAAAGGCGTTAGGCACACAAAAGAATGAACGAGATCCCAGAAAATATAGATGTCGAAAAACTGCCGGGACCCAAGAGGGGGACATTCCCGGCTCTGTATTTTCAAGATGAAATTATTTATTCACCAAATAGTAAGCACTTCGCATTAGCTTATACAATCACTGAAGCCAGTATGGGAAATGACATTGGCTGTATTGCATGGGGTTCAATGCAGGGAACCGAAGGCCATGTCATCGAAAATCCGGCGAAGTTCCATGCGTCATGCTGGCAGAGTCCATGGTGCAAGTGGATTTCAGAAGAAGCGTTCGTGTTCAAAGCGCAAAAGTACGCTGGCAATTCAGTGCATGTACCCTTAGTGGTGATCGATTTAGCAAAAGGTTATTGTGTGCTGCCAGGAAGTAATGAGCCAGATTTGTGGCTACCAGAAAGATTACCGGAAAGTTTGTCCTTTAAAAAATACAACGAGCGCAAGCTTTTAGAGCAAGTCAGCAATGCCTAACAACCGCATGTTGCCGGACAGGTTTTCCGCTGCGCTCCAAATCAGCCGCAAATGCGGGCGTTATATACTCCAATGACCTTCATGGGACTATTCTTTAAAGCCAGCAGTTTGTTTCTCGTGATTATTGGTTTATATCTCTGGTATGAGCTTTATATTCGATACGCAGAAGTTTACCGCCGCCATGATCTGGTGCTCCCAGTTCTTATGTTAGGTTCTTTTAGTGCTATTGTTTTCGCTGAGTCCTTCGATAGTATCGTCCATGGCCTTTCTTTTTATGTTCAGTTGTTCGCACTTTTTGTCCTATCCTTTCTTGTTTGGCTTTGCTTCAATATCCTGCAATCCAATGGCATATGACAAGCGCAAGTTGTCGGACTGGTTTTCCGCTGCGCTCCAAATCAGCCGCAAATGCGGGCGTTAGGAGGCGTAATGCTCTACCCACAGATAGATTTTTATGAGCTTGAAGACGCTAGGATTATTGAAGTTGATCGGAAGGACGGCAATGTAATTCTATTGTTAGATTTATATGGGGAGCCTATGCGATTGGAGCTCTACAATGTCAGCAAAGAAATTGCGGAATTCTCCGGTGATAATAACGTTACGCTTCCAGACCCAGAGCCTGAATTCCCATTGGACTTTATAGAGACCGCCAAGGTCGATGCCGATTCGGTTACGTTGTCGGGTTATCGCCGGAACGTGCCGTGGCACGTTTGGCGGATTGAAGCCGCATCCCTTAGTATCAAGAGGGGGGTATAAACTCTGCCCCCTTACAAGTTCGCAAAGTGCGCTGCGCTCGTTTCACTCTCTAGGCGGGACGTGCTTTCAACACGCCACTTGCAAAGGCGTCCAGGTACAAGTTGAGACTCGGTGTTTGGCTCGGATCGGCACGTGCGGACTCGAATTTCTACGCACAAAAGTCATGAAATTATGGAGGTTTATATGGAATCAGATCGAGTGACGCGCTTGCTCACCTTGCTGGCAAATCTGGGTGTAATTGTAGGGATCGTTTTTCTCGCGCTTGAGATGAGACAGACCAGCGCTATCGCACTAGCAGAAGCTCGACTTACGTACTCGGCAGTTTGGCGAAGTGTGGATGAATCGCGACAAGATGAGTCGTTCTCTAAGGTGTTTACCAAGTCAATTGTAACTCCAGAACAGTTGTCCCTAAATGAAGTCATCCGGCTTGACGGGTACTACACAGGTGTTCTCGATCAATTGCTTACTGCGCAAACGTTTCGGGCAACTGGGCTCGTTGATAGCGAGTTTGCAGATGTAGCAAACATAATTGGTGCGGTCTATTTTTCTAATGAGTTTGCTCGGTCTTGGTGGCGACAAGTCCGGTCCGATTGGACTTTGGCGTCAGACAGCGAATTTCAGAAAATCATGGACGAGGCAGTCATCGCGGGTGAGCTTGGACGGGATCAGAGAATTTATGAAGGTATTAAAAGTGATTTGTCTCAGCACTCAAAAAGCAAATTTAACTGAAGGGTTAGCTTTGAGCGAGGGCGGATTAAGGTGTCAACGTATTGCACTATATTAGGGCCGGGCAATGCTGCGGACGCGCACTAGGTGTGCGGCCATAGCCGGTGGCGTTATGACTTCGGTAGTGCCGAGATCAAACCAAGATGGTCAACGAACGGAATGAAGTCTCGATCAATAAATAGCAGCGGCATTCGATGTTCGATGCAGAAAGTCGCAATAATGACGTCAGTGGTTTTGCGAACGGTGATTCCTTTTTTACGGAGGGCACGATAATTTTCAGCACATTTTTCAGTCATACCTTCGCCAAACAACTCAAGCCTGTCCAAGGTCATCAGTGTCTGCTTGGTCAAGTGATATTCGCTGTCGTTCCGGATGCCTTGAAGAATTTCCAAGAAAATCAAATCACCCATGATGACGGTACCCGAGACGATTCCCGCATCCAGGGCATCCGTATGCTGGCTCTGGACTCCGTTCAGATAGTCGATCCAAACACTGGTATCAACCAGAATCACTTGCCGCCTCGCATCTCCTCCAGGTCACCTTCCCATTTCACTCGGCCGCGTAGCTTGCGAATTTCCTGTTGCTGGCTTCGTAACACAAGTAGTTTAAGCCCTTGTTCTACCGCTTCCTTTTTAGTTCTGTACCCAGATGCTTTGAGAGCCGCCTCCATCAAGTGGTCGTCTATTACTATGTTGGTTCTCATAAATTACCTTCCAATGTGTATGTGAGGTTATTTTATACACACTTTAGCATGGGTAATAAAACATAACAATCCGCAGCAATCGCTCCCGTTGGTCGCTGGGACAGCCAACTCGCTGTGCTTATTTGGCCGCCATTGCACACGGCGTTATGAGCCCCCACGCATCAGCCCCTTGCTCAACATAACATATATGTTACTATCGGACCGTGGCATGGACGATTGAATACCGATACAAGGATGTGGAGCAGTTTGTATTGATGCTTCCCGCCGGCATGTCGGCAAAGTATTTCCACCTGACAGATTTGATCCTGGAGTTCTGGGCAGATCTGGGTATGCCCCACACAAAGGCTATGTCTGATGGACTGTTTGCATTGAGGGTAAAAGGTCAAGAAGGTATTGCCAGGGTTTTTTACTGCACCAAGGTGAGCAAGCGCATTATTATGCTGCATGGGTATGTAAAGAAAACACAGAAGACACCAACAAAAGAATTGCGTAAAGCTCAGAAGCGTTTGAGCGAGGTGAAGAATGAAGCACAGTGACTTAAAAGCAAAAGCACTTTCCAATCCTGCAGTGAAAGCTGCTTATGATGAAATGGCGCCCGAGTTTTCACTTCTGGGGCAGATGCTCCGGGCAAGACAAACAGCAGGTATGAGTCAAGCTGACGTTGCTGAGCGTATGGGTACGAAACCGCCTGCAGTCACAAGACTGGAGTCTTCATTGGGTAATGGAAAACATTCTCCGTCGCTGGCTACGCTGCAAAAATATGCGCATGCGGTTGGGTATGAACTACAGGTTAAATTAGTACGCCCGTGATCAAGAAAAGACGTAATTGAGTTTAAGAGTTTTTTTAGTGTCTCAGTCGCCTCTGGCGAGGACGCTGTCCGCATTTAGCCCGTCACAGCGTCTGTCGCTCGCAAACTCCCGTTGCTTATTGTTTGTTAACGGGGACAGTCGCATTAAGCCATTTGCATTAAGCTATTTCAGCTGAGCACCATGTGGAATGCGCGCTCCTTCACGTCGACCGTATAGCAAGGTCGTGTACGTAAACTAATTTGTTCAAGTGAATTGGGCTCCGACTAACCAAGGGTGATTCAGGCTTAAAAATGAGTAAACGAGAGTTTTTGAGGTTCCTGTCACTAGTGCTACTGGGCAGTGGCACCAGTGCTTTCGGCGAGAAGCGTGATACGGGCAGCATTAAAGCGAGTCGTCGAGTTGTGGTGATTGGTGCTGGACTGGCTGGGTTGGGT
>CAYGNS010000312.1:0-3994 GCA_964351295.1 uncultured Gammaproteobacteria bacterium | reverse complement strand
CTGTATATCACTTGGCGGGGGCAAGTTCGATTAAAAAGACTTACTGCTCTGATGGCTTTGAGCAAATTGTGCAGCTCACGAACCGACTTTTGAATGTTCTTGAAACATGCGCAGTGAAGCGAATCGTGTATTTTTCGTCGTCTATGATCTATGGTGATTTCACCCATTCAACCATTAACGAATCGCATTCAAAAAAGCCGGTAGACCGATATGGCGTCTACAAGCTCGTCGCCGAAACTATGGTTTCTGGTTGGGCGCTTGAAAATGACGTGGTGTCAGTAATTATCCGACCAACAGCTGTTTATGGGCCACATGATATCGAACAACGTTTAGTGGCCAAATTTTTCGCCCAAGCTCGATTAAAAGTTGGAATAACTATCGCTGGAGATGGTTCTCAAAAGCTTGATTTCACTTACGTGGATGACGTTGTAATTGCCGCGGTTGCAACTATGCAATGTACTTCATCAGATGAGTACAATGTCTCGTTTGGGCACGCCAGATCGATTAATGAACTAGTTAGCTTGATCCGACAATACTACCCAGAGTCGAACGTCGAACATAACTTTTCCTTAGGCCATCCAACAGCAAAACGTGGCGGTTTGAATTCAGACAAAGCCATTAGACTTTTGGGTTTTGAACCGAGTTTCAGTTTAGAGAGGGGCTTGGCGGAAACTATGCTTCAAGAGGGAATTATTTCCCGGTTACCACAAAACTTGCATGAGAATGCAAAGCAGCCAATTCCACTGGGAAGAGCGGATATATTGGATCTCGATGTTCCCTCTGTAATTAACGTGCTTCAAACGGGTTGGCTAACGACAGGTCCGAGTAACACTCAATTTGAATCCCAGTTTGTTGAATACTTGGCGTGCGATCTCCATGCCTTAACCGTTAATAGTTGTGCTTCTGCTCTCTTTTTGGCACTTCAGGCTCACAATATTAATGGGGGTGTAATTGTTCCTTCTTTTACATTCAGTGCGACCATAAATGCAGTTGTTCGGGCAGGAGCCACACCACAGTTTGTAGATATAGAACAGCAATATCTAGGTATTGATGCAAGTAAATTAGAACACGTCATTACCGACATAACTCAAGCGATTCTCGTCGTTCACTTGGCCGGAACTATATGTGACATTGAAGAAATCACAGCAATAGCTCGAAAATATGATTTGATTGTTATTGAGGACTGCGCCCAAGCTCTGGGAGCAGAGTATAAGGGCGCTAAGGCAGGCACGTTTGGCGTCACGTCGTGTTTTTCGTTTTTCCCTACCAAGATGATCACGACAGGCGAGGGTGGCATGCTTGTCACTCGTGATAGTGAAGTATATAAACGAGCGAAAGCACTTGCCAATCATGGTTACGATTCAAGTACATTAGACAGAGAGAGCCAGCTTAAACCTTGGCTAAGAGAACAATGCGAAATAGGCTTTAATTTTCGCATGAGTGGCATTAATGCAGCGTTGGGAGTCGCTCAGATGCACAGACTTACGGACATAGTTTCTAACCGCCGTAAGAAAGCACTAAAAATTGTTTCTAAACTCCGCAGTATCAATGGGATACAGGTGTTTGAGTATACAGATCGTTATTGCGTATATCAGGCACTCAATATACTTTTACCTAAGTGCGGAATTGATCGCGAGGAATTTGTGCTTCACTTACGAGCGGAAGGGTTAATGGCATCGGTTCATTACCCTAAAATTTTGCCTGAATCGAGCGTATTCAGGAACTATGTATCGGATTTCGAGGTTTTTCCGAATGCTCGTGACATTGCCGATCGGATAGTAACCTTACCACTTTTTGCATCTATTACTGAACTGCAGATAAATCGAATCGTGGCTGCCGTGAGGTTAGCTTCAGTCTCTTTTGGACTTAAACAGGTCATAACAGAATAACTATTTTGGGTTGTCGTTCTAATAAGGGCTGATATTTGCAGAGACTCTGCTAGCCAGCAGTGTGAAAATAGGGCTAGTAGTTATTCTTCCAATATAGCCTCACTAATTGGTTGGCGGCTTTCGGAGTGAAAATGGGAACCAAAAAAAAGCGCACCAGAAGGTGCGCTTTTTTGGTTTGAGGTGCTGAAGGCGTACTAGTTTGTACCTAGTTTAAGTTTCAGCCCTTTGAGTTTATCGCCAAGTTTATCTTGAAGAGCTTCGTTCACCTTTTCGTTAACTTCGCTCTCAACGCGCTTTTTAACCTCATCTTTTACCCGATTTTGCAATTCCTGCGCGGCATAACCCGATACTTGTGACGAGATGTGATTCGTGAGTCGCATGGTGATGGTTTCGGATATCTGCTCTGGTGTGCCCACAAGGTCGTACAGGGCGAGATCATCCATCACAAACGAACGTGAGCCGAGCTGATCGGATAATAAGTTCACCGTGGCACGGTTAAGTTTAAACGCCTTAATCGTGATGACTGGTGAATCACCAGCGGGTTCTTCTGCAGCGGGTTCAGTAGCGGCCGGCATATTCGCAATCAAATCCTGAAAGTTGCTGCGCGTGCCTTTAAGTTCCGCATTAATAATTGGCTCTTCGATAAGAATTTCTTCGATGAGTTGATTTTGATAATCAACGTCTGCCTGCAGCTTATTAATTTTAATCGCAAACGGTGCCTGATAGCCTGCCACGTTAGCGATGGACATGCTGTCAATAACGGCCTTGCCATTGCGTAAATCGGTTTCAACCGCACCGACGGTTACTTGTGAGCCTAACGCAGCTGTGCCCTCTGTTTCGATGGTTTCTTTAATTAAACCATCTAATTTTCCAAGAAATACGGTTACGCCAATCGCAATAATTGCGATGAGAACCAGCAATACAATTAATACTTTCTTCATAAGTCACCTTGCCGAGTAATCGGAATGTGTTGATTTAAGGGATGTTTCTGGTTTTGATTAGGGTTGCTATCTTAGCGACTTATGCAGCGAAACAAAAGGGCATCTGCCGTACATGCAAATCCAATACTTATTAAACCAGCGGAGCGACAATTGGCCAAATAGTCGGAGTTTTAGACATCACATTTGACAGTGGGAGCTGACTTACGCGATCATTTTGAAAGAGTTGCCCTCGCGTGTAGCCATAGGGCTAACCCACAGAAAGCACATTCAAACAGATGATTATTACTTTCAAGTCGGCCGTAGATTGGTGGTACTACGTAGTTATAGCGGTAGCAGCGCTCGCACTACTTAATGCTGTTTTACTCGTTTTGCCAACCGGTGCGCCACTGGGCATCGCGTCTGTGGTCTTTGCGTTGATGATCGGTCTGGGGCTGCCAACCTGGTTGCTTGTAGCCACTTACTATACGATTTCAGATACCGAATTACACATACAGTGCGGTCCATTTGCATGGCGCGTGCCTAAAGATCAAATCGTATCAATCACACCAAGTCGCTTGCCCATTTCATCGCCGGCTTTGTCGCTCAATCGGCTAAAGATAACCACAAAGTCAGGCAAGTCGATCTTAGTATCACCGCAGGACCAAGCAGGGTTTATTCGCGCTTTGGGAGTAGATCTATAGCGATTTGGGTGGCAAGCAGCGTGCGCTAAAAAATTAATTGGCGGTTCGGTGATCGACAACCCACCTTTATAAAACTCTTCTTTATAACCAACCCTTTTTCTTCGCAAATAGGTACGGCAAAATGGCAGACAGCGCCATTAGGCCAATGGCCAACGGGTAACCAAACTTCCATTGCAACTCAGGCATTTGCGAAAAGTTCATACCGTAGATGCTGGCGATTAGAGTAGGTGGCAAGAACACCACGGCGGCGACCGAAAATATTTTTATGATGCCGTTCTGTTCAATACTAATCATGCCCAGAGTGGCATCAAGCAAAAGATTTACTCGGTTTGATACATAAGTGCCGTGCTCGCTCAGCGAACTAATATCTTTCGCAAGCGTTTCGATAGGGTCGCGATAAGTCTGCCGATAATTACCGCCCGACAACAATAAAAAACTGAACACGCGAGACAAGCTCAAAAGGCTCTCGAGCAACTTACCATTG
>CAYGNS010000311.1:1965-3996 GCA_964351295.1 uncultured Gammaproteobacteria bacterium | reverse complement strand
CTGTAACAAGCGTCCAACACTGAATTGGAATTTTTCGATTTCGTCACCAGGCTCTTCATTCAACGGAATCGCGTAGGAGATGGATAAAGGTCCTACGGGCGAGACCCAGTTAAAGCCGACCCCCGCTGCATAACGAACTTCCGAGGTATCAAAATTCTCCTCATCGGCAAACACCTGCCCCGCATCCAAGAACAAGCTTAAGCGTTTATCTAAAGCACCATCGCCAATAGGCAACAACAACGAGGCATTAAACAAGACGCGTTTAGGCCCACCAAAAGGATCAGGGAAATTACTGCTGTCTCGTGGTCCAAGTGAACGTGCCTCAAAACCTCGTACAGACGACGAGCCGCCCGCGAAGTAGTGCTTGAAGAACGGTAACGCGTCGGTATCACCATAACCGTCGCCATAACCGAGTCCTAGTCCTAGTTTAAAGGCCGCTTTTTGCGTGATCGGGAAATAGATACTACTGTCTAAGTTCAAACGATAGTATTCCAAGTCGCTACCCGGAACGGCTATCTCGGCTGAAACTCTTAAGTTTTTGCCCGAAGTTGGATACAACAAACTGTCGCGAGTATCGTGCGCAAACGCCGTCGTAAACGAGAAAATATCGTTATTAGGATTCGCATCAATAAACTCCGCCACTTCTGGTACCGAAAATGGCGTTGTCTCCAGATCAATACGCTCAGCGCCTGCACCCAACGAAAAGGAGTTGCTCTCATTAATCGGGAATAAATAGCTCAAATTTAGCCCTAATGTCTCGGTGATGTACTCTGACGTGTTGGCACGCGTGGAGTCGATGCTTCGCCCACTGATACCGATGGTACGACTAATACCACTGCGCGTAGCATAGGGGTTAGTATGCTGAATGCTCACCGATTGAATAATGTCCGAGCGTTGCACCGAGAAGTTAAGCAAATTACCCGTGCCGAACAAATTCGATTGCGAGATAGACGCCTGTACGAGCGCGCCGTCATCGCCAGAATAACCAAGGCCAAACAAGAAGCTACCCGTTGGGCGTTCTTTAACCGACACTTCCAAGTCGACTTGGTCATCGCGCCCAGAGACCGGAATCGTTTCAATTTCGACCTCATCGAAGAAACTCAATCGTTGTAGGCGTATTTTAGACCGATTAACGTGGCTCGGCGAAAAGGCCGCTCCCTCGTTCTGACGCAATTCACGTCTAATCACTTCGTCGTTGGTTAATTCATTACCCACGATGTCGATACGACGTACATACACACGCCGTCCTGGACGAATATTTATCGAAAAACCCACGGTGTTCGCTTCAGTATCCACGTCAGGTACGGGCACTACTTCCGCATAGGAATAGCCCTCTTCCGCCAAGCGGTCACCAATGGCTTTAATCGTGGCATCTACAGCGCGGCGTGAATAAGTCTTGCCAGGCGCAATAAATACGTAAGGTAACAACTCTTCTTCTGGCACGACCAAGCGCCCGTTCAATACGAATTGAGAGACTTTATAGCGCTCGCCTTCAGAGATATTAACGGTCAGGAAGATGCCATCTTTTTCTGGTGAAATACTGACCTGATTCGACTCAATTTTAAAATCAAGGAACCCTTGATCTTGATAAAAACTCGTTAAAGTCTCTAGGTCACCACTCACTTTTTCGCGAGAGTATTGGTCTTCCGAACCCCAGAAGCGCCAAAATGGCACGCTGTCGGTTGACTCAAACTCATCCAACAACATTTTGTCGCTGAAATACGTGTTACCGATAATATTAATATTACGGATCTTAGCCGTAGGTCCCTCTTTAACATGCAACTTGACCGACACCCGATTACGCGGCAAATCAATCACTTCAGTGCCTACTTGGGCATTATATTTGCCTTGATTAAGGTACTGACGCTTGAGCTCCTGCTCAACCTGCTCTAATACATTAGGCTTGAATACTCGGCCTTCCACAAAATCATTTTCACGAAGCGCGTCTCGTAGTGCCTCTTCCTTAATGAGTTTGTTGCCAAAAAATTGAATACGGGATATCGACGGGTACTCCACGACCTCCACTTTGAG
>CAYGNS010000311.1:0-1955 GCA_964351295.1 uncultured Gammaproteobacteria bacterium | reverse complement strand
CCTTTGAGCACCGTGCCTTCGGTGCTAATTTCGATGTTTTTGAAAAAGCCCGATTTATACAATTCGCGAATGAGCTCGGCAGACTCGCTACTGTCGAATTCGTCGCCCACTTTTACCGGCATGAAATTAAACAAAGCGCCTGCAGAAATACGTTGTAAGCCAGTGACCTGAATGTCTGACACTACAAATGACTGTTGTGCAAATGCAAGTGCGCTAACTGTATAAATAAAAAGCGAAATGACAATTTTTCTCATGCTGAACATCTCTTGATGTGGGTTCTGCGGATTATTAGTTTGCTTCACTCATGGCAACGACCCGCTGTTCGTCACTGAAACCATCTCGTGCTACACCATTAGGCATTAAGACCGACGTCGCGCCGTTTAGCTCAACGCATACCGCCCTTAAAACGAACGGCTTAACTAATTGAACGCTGCGCCCTCAACCACCAATCTATTTCAATCAGCGGCGGTCAGAGACTAGGCGTTTAAAGTTAAGGCTGCTTTGACGCATGCTCATTGGCCAGCTAGTCAACCACAACGCGAACACAAGAATTTGTTTGATTGGAGGTGCAGTTTAATTCAATATCCTAAGAATATCATTATAAAACGCCAGACTCATTAAACCGATCAACAGTACGATCCCCACACGTTGACCGGCCGCATAAAACTGGTGCGAAGCGTTCCGACCAGCCACCGCCTCCACTGCAAACATCATCAAATGCCCACCGTCGAGCATCGGGATAGGGAGTAAATTCATAATCCCCAAACTGATGCTAATAACGGCCAAAAACTGTAGATAGGCTTGCCAATCTATTTGTATGGTTTGGCCCGCGACGTCGGCAATGGTAATCGGACCATTTACATTCTTAGGCGAGACTTGCAGAGTAATCATTTTACCGAGCATTCTGACCGTCAAGGCTGAGATCAACCACGTTTGGGCAACCCCGTTCGTCAACGCTTGTGGTAGAGAATGACTGACTTGAACTAGCTCATTTTCGCCCAGCACTGGGCGCACCTGACCAACACCGATAACGCCGCGAGCCATTGCGCCCTCGCCTGTTAATTCTGGCACCAGCGAAATTTCGCTGATTACTCCGGCGCGGTCAAAAACCACCTCGATGGCTTGATTCGCATTAGGCGCGATCAGCGCAGTTAATTCGTTCCATGCGGTAACGGTCGAGCCATTAATACGCACTATGCGGTCACCGGCTTGTAGTCCCGCAGAGTCAGCGGGAGAGCCGTCTAACACGCTGCCAAGCGTGGTGTCGGCGCTGGGCAACAATGGTAACAAGCCCACTTGGTACACCAAGCTGGCTGGGTTAATGTCGTACAGCGGTATGTCCTTGGTTACCACTCGCAAGGTACGCGTTGCCGCACTGCTCGTATCGGTTAGTGCGGTTGCTTGGCCATCATTCTCACTATTTATAGTGAACTCAATAGGTTTGCCTTTGAGTACTTGATTGAATATGTACAGATTATATTCGCTTAGGTGTGTGACCTGCTTACCATCAACGGCTAATAATCGATCACCTGACTTAACGCCCATCTCGGCCAGTTTAGAGTTCGCTGGCAGATCCCCAAACACCGGCTTAAATTGCGCTTCAGGGACTAGGCTAAGGGCCATAAACAAAATGGCTGCAAACACAAAATTAATGGCTGGACCCGCCGCGGCTATAATGGCGCGCTTCCAGATAGGCTGCGCATCAAATGAGCGATGCGCTTCGCGGGGATCAATGGGTGAATTAGGATCACCCTCGCCGAGCATCTGTACATACCCGCCCAAGGGGATGGCGGCAATACGATATTCAGTTTGATCCGCACCGAGTGTACGGCTCCATAGCGGCTTGCCAAACCCAATCGAGAACTTTAGTACCTTTACGCCTAAGCGACGCGCAGCCCAGTAGTGACCAAACTCATGCACGGCAACGAGAATCGAAATCGCCAACAAAAAACCAG
>CAYGNS010000310.1:0-3998 GCA_964351295.1 uncultured Gammaproteobacteria bacterium | reverse complement strand
GCCCACAATAACGGCAACTTCGCCTGCCCAGGCAAACTCAACTTAGGTGTCCTGCTCAGAGGGCGTTTGCGAATCCTGCGTTACGGCGCGCATTAGCGACGGCAGAGAACTGCGCCACAACGTATCGTTTTGAACCGCCACCCTAAAACCTATTGGCAGACGGGTAAGGTTGTTTGCAGGCTTTATAACTTCAGGGTCGGACCCACTCTCTAATGCAACGGTGGTACTCTCAACTCGTTCGAACTGCACTTCATGAACGGGCCACAACTCATGTAACAAGGCCGTTTTAGGCGGCACTTTTAGTTCCCCCGACTCCTCATCAGACTTCAGGCATGCAATCAACACCAAGCTCTTGGCCGCACGCGTCGTTGCCACATACAACAACCGCCCACGCTCATTGGCGGCACGTTTGCTTTCTAGGTGGCGTAAATATTCATAATGCAGTTTCTTTTGCGCTAGCGACAAAGGCGCAAGTAACAACTGTGATTCAAGCCGCTCGCCCTGTGCGCGTGCCTGCCATTCGGCCCACATTAGTAGGTCTTTATCGTCACTGCGCCCAACATTTCCTAGCCCCGGCAGAATAACGGTGTCGAACTCTAAGCCTTTGGATTTGTGAATGGTGCTGATCGTTAGCCGTGGTGGTTTCGCCTGCGCTAAATCAGGCACCGCGTACATCTTCTCCAGTGCCTGTTCTAAGGCCCGCAACGACAATAATCCGCCGCCGCGTTGGTGCTCGGCAATGCAGGCAAATACCGACTCCATACTGGCTGCGCTCAAGCTAAATAGCGTATATGCCCCGCCAAGTTGCTGCCAGGCCCAGCGCACTAATACGTCCAGATCCACTTGCTGAAACTGTGCAAGCGCGGCCTGCATAACACTTTTGAACCGTTCTACCCTTTGCTGTGTTTCGGTTTCTAAGTCCGCTAGATCCGCACTTTGCAGTTGCGCCATTACCGACTCAGAAGCGCGACCACATAGCGTCTGTATATCACTTAAAGAAATGCCCACCCACGGTCCGCGGAGTAAGGCAAGCCAAGCAATGCGATCATCGTGCCGTGCAATTGCGCGCGTTAAATGCAGTACGTCGATCACTGCAGGTTCTATTGACAACGGCGCCAAGTCAAGCCCGTGATAAGCAATGTTGTGCCGCTTTAACAGCGGCAGAATATCGGTGAGGTTACCGCGCGAACGCACCAGGACGGCGACGCTGCTGTGGTCGTCCTTAGCTAAAGCCGCTTGCACCGCCTGCACCGCTATAGTGGCCTCTTGTAATTTATCGGCCGCGAGCGAGTACTGTACGCAGCTGGGTTCGAGATCGTCCCGATGAGTCGTGGCCGCTGAATATCGCACTGCGCCGGTCAGGCTATTATCCAGTTGCGGGAAGGATTGACTGAATGTGTCGTTAAACCAACGCACAAGACTACCGCTCGATCTAAAGTTACGACTCAAACTTAAAGGGGTAATGGTTTGATGCGCAAACACACGAGTGCTTGCGTTATTCCACACATCAATAAACAACCCGACGTCGGCTTCACGAAAGCGATAGATTGACTGCATAGGGTCACCCACCAAGAACAAGGTCTTAGCACCTTGATCGGTCGCGCTTGACCAACCCAGCATAAGACGATTAAGCAAGCCTATTTGCGAGAAAGAAGTATCTTGAAACTCATCCACCAGAATATGGTTAATTTGATAATCCAGTTTCAAACTCAAATCAGTGGGGTCGTCGAGCTCTTGCAAGGCCAAGTTCGCTCGCTGCGTGACCTCGCTATGATCACTTTTGCCCTGCGCCCGAAACTGCAATTGCAAATAGGCCGCTAATTTCTTGAGCACAAACTCAAGATCCAAGAGTTGCGCCCAATCTTGATCGCTAAACGGCTCGAGCGGTAACACCGTAAGCTCGACCAGTTGTTCGAGTAAAACTTCATCGTCATTGAGCTCGCCGATGATCTGCATAAGCGTGCCTTTTTCGGCTTTACCTGCGGGCGGAAAACCACAATTTATATCGACCCGTTTACGGAACGTGCCCGTACCCGTAAGCAAAACTATACTGAGCATCCGCCAGAACACTAGACTCGCTTCATCCATAGCCACGCCCGATGGCAGTTCAGAGAACCGTGGCTCAGGCTTATCCACGAGCGCTTCGGGGAGTTTGCCTTCAACGAGCAAATTCGTGTGAGCATAACTCACCAGCGGCTTTAAACGGCTGATAACGTCCTCACCCAGGTTTTGGCATAAGCCTTGTATATGTGTCTGCGTGAGCGACTGCCATGCCTGTTCGATGTCCGCACGCTTGTCTGCCAACGAACCCGACAGTAAGTGACGCAACCACTGATCGCGCTTACCAAGCATGGCGCTAAACAGTTTGCTGATACGGCGATAATTAAAATCGAGCTCGGTTAGCAGGGCTTGAATGCGCGGGTCGGGCTCATCACCGAGCAACTCGTCCACTAAGAACTGCTCAATCGCCGCCGCATACAACTGATCTGCGTTGTCGCTCGCTGCTGGTTGTGCACCTAAGCGACTCAGCCACGGCATAGCGGCCACTAGGCGCAGCGATAGCGCATCGATGGTTTGAATCTGAATACGTTGCGGCGTGTCTAATAGCTGCCAGCCATAGCGCTTATCTTGCGCGAGCGCGGCCTTTGCCAGGAATATTCCCTGTTGGTCAAAGTCATTCTCGCCCACCTCGTTTTGATCTGCACGTTGTAACAAACCAAGTAACCGTTCACGCATTTCGCGAGTGGCTTTGCGCGTAAAGGTAATCGCCAAAATACTTTCAGGCTGTTCGCTAACCGCTAGTAAGCGCAAAATTCGGTACACCAGTAAACCGGTTTTACCCGAACCCGCTGGCGCTTGCACAATGAAGGAGCCGCTCGGGTCCAGCGCTTGCTCACGCGCAGCTGCATCACTGTAATGGGCTGATAGGTGGTCAGACATACTCAGCCTCGCTCTCGTCGCTACTTTTCCCATCGCTGAGTCGCCCTTGTAGCTGTTGAATACGACACATTCCTCCATAGGGGCAATAGCTGCAAGCTTGCTCATCAACCGGGTCGACGTTAGCAACGCCTTGCATAAAGTCTGCGGCAAGTTGCTCTAACATAGGCTGCCAACGATTCTTTTGCTCGGCCCATAGTTCAGCGCGCTTAACCGTATGCGCGCTCGGCTTGGCTAACAGCCCATCTTCAGCGAGCTCCTCGAACTTCATCTCAGTACGGCGCACTTGCGCATAGGCGATGCCCGCTGCCGAGTTACTTTTGAGTTGCTGGTGGGCAAGATAATAAAGCGGCATTTGTGGGTTTTTTAAGCGCTCGCCCATCCAATCGCTGCGCGACACCTTGCCGGTTTTATAGTCGATAATGACTATGTGCTCGCCATCGGCCGCATCAATTCGATCGATTATTCCGCGATACTCTATACCGCCTAATGTGGCGGAAAATACCCATTCGCTCTCGAGCACGGCAAAGCGTGCGGGACGATGGGCTTCAAACTGCAGCCACTCCTGCACAAGCGAGATATAGCGGCCACTTTCGCGCCGCACGAGCTTAATTTGCTCAGCGTTAAACTGACTTGTAAGTTCGTCAATCGCTGCCGCAACGAGCTGTTGCATTTGTGCGCTACTTTCGGCATCGGGTAATGCCAGCCACGCAGACAGGCCCTCACTACCGCCAAGTTGCGTCCACACGCGATTCAGCACATGGTGAATAACCGTGCCCTGCGCGCTTGCTTCTAGACCAAACTCCGGTTCATCAACATGCCGACACTGCAATCGGTGCGTCGCAAACGCTTTGAACGCGCAACTCGACTGCTCCTTAAACACGGACATACCGTGCTTAACAACGTCGCTCTGTGGCCATGGCATGCCTGCCTCGTCATGATACAGCTCCAGCGGCACAGTAAGACTAACCTCGTCTAAAGGTGGTGACGTCTGTACCGCAGCTTTGCGAAACAACGGCGACACGCCCCGTTTGTTCTCTGGGTCAAGACTCTGAGTATGT
>CAYGNS010000309.1:0-4000 GCA_964351295.1 uncultured Gammaproteobacteria bacterium | reverse complement strand
CGGCTCTCACGAGCGTCCAAAAAGAGCTTTGAATAGTGGCTGACGTTTAAAAGGGTCGGCGCATTACGCTTAATAGCGCGGCCCTCAAACCCGATCGGGCGCTGCAGTTCGTTGTTGGTAAAACCTTGTTCGGGGATATGACACATCGCGCACGACATAGTCTTATTGCGCGAAAGACGGCGGTCAAAAAAGAGCTTTCGACCGAGTTGCAAGGCCGCCTCGTCGGGCTTTAAATGACGCCCCGCCGCGATCTCGGGCAAACCGAGTTGCGCTTGCTCTGCCAGCGCGAGCAAGTCAGCGGCTTGCCCCTTACGTTGGGCTAAATCGAGCGATTGGGTTTGGTAGTGCTTGCCTTCGTAGCCATCCTTAAAATCGCCGGGCGCTAAGCGAATGTCAGACGTGGCCTTATTCGCGGCACTCTTTGGTACGCTACTCAAAATCAGCACGACCGCCAGCAAAAAATGTAACCCGATGCGCATTAACGTAGTAACCCTCTACAAACTACCAAAGCGTTCAGTCTTCTAGGCTTTCTAAAAATAAAGTCTTAACATCATTGACCAAAATATCGGGATGCAAAAACGACAGGCTATAGATATTGCGGATTTGTTTATTTTCATCAATTAAAAACACGCGCAAAATGTGCGAAAAACGATTGCGACCATCACTGGGCTTTTGGCCATCCGAATCGCCTTGATTTAGATACGCATCTTTAACCACGCTTTGTTGATAATCGCGCAAAATTGGGGCTAACTGAGTTTCTGACTCGGTGGTGAGAAAAGCCCAATCAAGTGCCGCGTCGCCCACAATAGACTCGCCGTATTCGGCCATCACTCCGGGGGTATCAAACTCGGGATCAAAACTGAGCGTAATAAGCTTTAATCGATCTTTGAGGCTGGGGTCCTTAGCGATTCGATTGCCGAGCGTGTACAACACCATCGTGGAGAGCGGGCACCCATTCACGTCATCACACGTGCGGTACACAAAACTCAACACGGTAATCTTATCGCCCATCAGCTCGTGTAAATTCGCGGCATCGCCATTCGCTTGTAAGACCCGCCCGTCTTGAGCTGCGCCGAGACTGGGAAGCGCATACGTGCCGGCGGCGGGCGCCGTAAACGAAAGTTCTCCCCAACCAGGTGCCAAATAGACTTCTGCATTGGGCCCGGTCTGCGATTGAGCATGTACGGGCCCGCTTGTGGCCAATGTCGCTAGCCCAAACGCCATAAAGCGTGTAAGCGTTCGGCTCACGCCATTAGAGTGCCGAATAATAGACATACTGCCAAGACCTCCTAAGCCTAAAAACCTGCGCCCCGTTTGTTCATTTGGCGCGCTGTCGATTACCTAGGGTAATGCGGATAAACATTACCCTAGGGTTTAATACTACTCCGACACCAAATTTTGGCTGCTTGAACTGGCACCGGTCGCCACTTTAGCTGCGGCCTCCCAGGGACGTTGCATACCATAAAGCCCGTATGCACCAAAGCGCATTTGATGGGCGCTCCCTAGCTTTTGCGCAGTAAAATCAATTTCAAACTCGAGGTTCAATTCCTTACCATCCCAAGTATAGGATTTAAAGAATTGTTCATCCGCCTCGCCTTTTTTGTCCCAGTTATCCAACAGCGACGACGTAAAGTAAGCGCGCTTGCCGTCCCAACTTTGCGAGATCATATTGAGTTGCGAACCAATCACTTTCTCGTACACCTGTTTAGGTGCGAACGGGTCAGACACATCAAAATAACGCGCTTTACCGTCCATAAACGTTTGCACCCATAAGCCGTTGTCGTCAGACGTAATAGAAATATCCACTGGCAGTGGCACTTGCGCAGGGTCGCCTATGTCAGCCACAGCTTGCGCTTGCCATTCGCCGTTCTCGTCTTCGTACATCAACCAGATTTGCGAGGTTAAGGCCGTGGTGGTAAAGCAATAGTTGTTATCGGGTTTCCAAGCACAACGAATCTCGAGCGGAGCTCCAGGCATGTCAAACACCTTTTTCGGCTTGCGAGTGTGTAGGTCCCACACGACCGCCGTATTGCCAAAACGCTTCATGGCCTCGGGATCTTGTAGCATGGTGCCAAAATCCATCATGTAGTTATTCCAACCCGTGAACGACGAAGTAAACATGGCGTTACGGCGTGGCAAAGCGCGCACATCGTAACCATAACCATCGGCAAACTGCCCTGTTTTCTCGGCGTCCTGTAAATTTTCGTCGGTGGGCATCCAATGCGTTGCTACGTAATCACCCGCGTTGGTGTACTCAACCATCGCCGTGCGGCCACCGTGGTCTACATTGTTTGACAAGCCCGTAATCATCATTCGGCCCGCTAGGGCATAGAAAGTATGAGGACCGACCACTCCATCACTTTTCGCTACAAAGTCGTCAATAGTTTTATGCAAAGTTGGCTTAGCGGGATCGGTATGTACGTCAAAAATAAAGATCTTGCTCGTATCCAAACCGCCCGCCCAGAGATAGCGTCGATCGTCTGATAGACCCGAGTGGTGCGCCTCGTTACGGCCACCCACCGATAAAGTGGCAACCACTTTGCCGTAATCAGGCGCTTGCGGGTTTACGTTAATGGTAACGAGTTTATCTTGTTCGTCGCCTAAACCTTCCTCACCAAGCGTCCAAACATAAACAAAGTCCTCTTGCCCAACGATTTTAGCCATGTAGGGCGACATGCAGGTTTCGTCAGCGTGTGCAGATGACAACATGGCCAACAGGCTGATGCTAGCCACATAGGCTAAACGTTTTAAATTGAGATTCATTTCGATCCTCCTTTAGATTGAAAATGGATTAGCCGGATACGCGCTGTGCCTGGGGCACTATTGTTTTAAATATGCGCGCTACCAATTCATTATGCGCCTTTTTGCGAGGCATACTAGTCCGCCTGCGCCCTAATCTGGACTAGCCTAAAGCGCTTTGGGCTTGGCGAGCCACTCGCGGCCTTTGAGCATGCCATGCCAATACACAGTAGGCAGTAGCGACTTTTTCAAAAACCACGCTTGCCGTGACGCCTTAGTGCCGTCATTCAGCCAATTGGCAAACGTGGGCAGTAGCTTGCCTCCGTAACCAAACTCGGCCAGCACAATCTTGCCGTGCTCCACCGTTAACGGACACGAACCATAACCGTCATATTGCACCGAAGGTGCCAACCCTTGTAAGGCATTAACAATATTTTGCGCGACGACGGGCGCTTGTTTGCGCGCCGCGGCCATCGTTTTCGCATTGGTGGTGTTCATAATATCGCCAGCCCCCCAAATATTGGGATACTTAACCTGCTGAAGCGTGCTCGGATTAACGTCTAACCACCCTGCTGTATCAGCCAAGACGCTCTGCTTTACAAAGTCTGGTGCTCGTTGTGGCGGACACACGTGCAGTAGATCAAAGTCTGTCGCAATCGTTTCAACTCCGCTATCCGTCGTGCGTTCGAACCAGGCTTTTTGCGCCGCACCATCCACTTTTACGAGCTTGTGTTGAAAATGCAGTTGAGCCTGATATTTTTGCATGTATTCCATTAGCGCCGGCACATAATCAGCCACACCAAATAATACGGGCGCAGCATTATAAAAATGCGTCTCAATCTGTTCGATACGCCGTTGTGCATACCAATGCGAGGCTGACAAATACAACGCCTTCTGCGGGGCGCCGGCACATTTAATCGGCATGGGAGGCTGTGTAAAAACCGCTCGGCCCTTTTGCAAGTTTTGCACTAGCTCCCACGTATAGGGCGCGAGATCGAAACGATAATTTGAAGTGACACCGTTCTGACCTAGAGCATCATTCAGGCCCTCAACGCCATCCCAATCAAGCATGAGACCAGGCGCAACCACCAAATGCCGATAGCCAACATCGGTGCCGTCTTCCAGCCGCACCCCGTGGCAAACGTTGTTTTCCACCAGGAATTTATCCACCGGTGCGCCGGTCATCACCTGGCCGCCGTGGGCTTCCACATAGCGCCTAAGGGCCTCGGACAACATGCCGCTGCCACCCTCGGGAATGGAT
>CAYGNS010000308.1:1189-4006 GCA_964351295.1 uncultured Gammaproteobacteria bacterium | reverse complement strand
CATGAGTAATTTCAAGTTCATCAAAACGGATTTTCCCGCTCTGTATGCCGATGCGCTTGAAGCTGAACAACTCACCTTTGTATCGCCCAAAGCGGCCGCGATATTTTGTCGCAGCACCTTAGAAAACGCCATCAACTGGCTGTATGACCACGACCCGAAGCTAACCCGACCGTGGCGTGCTGATTTAAGCACCTTGATGCACGAGCATGCGTTTCAGTCCATGTTCAACCAAACGCTGTTTGCCGAATTTAACTTAATTCGCAAAACAGGCAATCTCGCAGCGCACGGTAAGAATGTAAGTCAGCAGGACGCTTTAGCATCACTCAAATATCTGTTTCGTTTCCTGCGCCATCTCGCAATTTATTACGGCAATAAAACACCCGAAACACAGACATTTGATGAAAGCCTGATTCCTGGCCCACAAGAGCCTGGGCCAAGCGCGTCCAAGCCAGCGGAGCCACTGTTTGATGCCAAGCAGCTTAAGAAGTTGTTGGATAAGATTGAACACAAAAACAGTGAAGCTAGAAAGGCCGAACAAACTATTATTGAACAGGCGCAGGCCAACGCGGAGTTAAAACGCCAACTAGAGCAACAAGCCGCTGAATTAGCTGCTCGCAAGGTACAGCGCGAGAAGACGATCAACTTGGAAACCGCCGTGCCTTTGCTAGTCTCCGAAGCAGAGACTCGCAAACGTTATATAGATATTTTGCTGCAAGAGTGCGGATGGAGCGATTTACAGCCTGGTTACCACCTTGAATACGAAGTTACGGGCATGCCGCTCAGTACCAACAAATCCGGTATTGGTTATGTGGATTATGTTTTGTGGGGTGATGATGGTTTGCCATTAGCCGTGGTGGAAGCCAAAAAGACCATGGCCGATCCACGCAGAGGTAAGCATCAAGCGGAGCTGTATGCCAACTGCTTAGAAACGATGACAGGCCAACGGCCAATTATTTTCTATTCAAGTGGCTTTGAAACGTACATTTGGGACGATCAGTTCTATCCAGAGCGAGAAGTGCAGGGTTTTTACAGCAAAGATGAGCTACAGCTACTTATTGAAAGACGAACTTCACGCACTGATATTCGCCAGTATGAAGTAAACAAAGAGATTGCCGGACGAGCTTACCAACTAGAAGCTATTCAGCGTGTCGCTGAAAACATAGCAACTGTAAATCAACAAGGCCAATTGCGTGGTCGAGCCAGAGAAAGCCTATTAGTGATGGCCACCGGCAGTGGTAAGACGCGAACATCGGCAGCCATCGTGGATATGTTCACTAAATGTAACTGGGCGAAACGTGTGCTGTTTTTGGCAGATCGTAATGCCTTGGTGACACAAGCAAAGAATGCGTTCAATGAGCATCTACCTAACCTATCAGCGATAGATCTTACCAAAGAGAAAGAGGATAACGGCACTAGACTCGTGTTTTCCACATATCCCACAATAATGAACCGCATAGACGGAGCGCGAGCAGATGACAGCAGGTTTTACGGAGTGGGGCACTTTGATCTGATTATTATTGATGAGGCACATCGCTCGGTGTACCAAAAGTACAAAGCCATTTTTGACTATTTTGATGCTTTGTTAATTGGTTTGACGGCAACACCTACCAAAGAAATTGATCATAATACCTATGAGTTATTCGGTATTGAGGACGATAACCCTACCTTTGCGTATGAACTAAACGACGCAGTGAAAGAGGGCTATTTAGTGCCACCCAAGGCGATGCCTGTGTCACTAAAGTTTGTGCGAGAAGGGGTTCACTACAACCAGTTATCGGAATCAGAAAAAGCAGAGTACGAAGAAAAATTCGGGGATCCAACGCAAGGTGAAGCGCCCGACACTATTGAGAGTTCAGCAATCAATCGGTGGCTATTTAATACCGATACCGTAGACAAAGCTCTAGATCATTTAATGACGTATGGCATTAAAGTTCAAGGCGGCGATAAGTTAGGTAAAACAATTGTCTTCGCTAAGAACCATCAACACGCGGTGTTTATAGAGAAGCGATTTAATAAGAACTACCCGGAGCATGCGGGAAAGTTTTTGCGCGTTATTGATAACTACGAAACCAAAGCTCAAAGCCTACTAGAGCTTTTTGTGAACCCGTATCAAGAAGTTGACCCACAGATTGCCGTTTCTGTGGATATGATGGATACGGGGGTTGATGCGCCTCGCGTGGTCAATTTAGTGTTTTTCAAACAAGTAAAGTCATCGCCTAAGTTTTGGCAGATGATTGGGCGGGGTACACGGTTATGTCCGGATTTGTTTGGAATAGGGCAGCATAAAGAACATTTTGTGATTTTTGATTTTTGCCAGAACTTTGAATTCTTTGATGTAAACCCTGATGGGATCAACAGCAAGCTAGTAAGACCGCTCACACAAAAAATATTTGAGGCAAAGTTAGATGTTGCGATGTTGATTCGTGAGCAATCTACAAGTACGGATGCGCAGCGTGAATTGGCAACGACCTATATTGACGAATTACATCAGATGGTAGCAGGGCTTGATAGAGAGCGTTTTGTGGTTAAGGCCAAGCTGAGGGCAGTCGTTGAGTTTAGTAATGAAAGCCGTTGGACGAATCTGTCTAATAGCGATGTGTTGGAGATCAAAACAGAGCTGTCAGGATTGTTGATACCTGAGAAAGATGACGATGAGCTTGCGAGACGGTTTGATGTCTTAATTCTGAGCTTTCAGCTAGCCTTACTAAGTGGAGGTGCTTCTACTGAGAACTTCATGCTCAAGATTAATGGCCTCGCTGGTGATCTACTCAAAAAACTAAATATACCAAACAACATTAAAATTAATTTTGTGAATGA
>CAYGNS010000308.1:0-1179 GCA_964351295.1 uncultured Gammaproteobacteria bacterium | reverse complement strand
AATTATTGAACGAGTTACAGACAGAGCCCTTCTGGAGAGCGATCAATGTCAATAGACTGGATGACGTGCGAACTTCGTTACGTGCTCTGATGAAATATCTAGATAAGGAAAGCCAGGTAAATGTCATTACATCGTTTGAGGACACATTAAGTGACGATGGGTCCGAGGTGCGCGAAGTCCTAACAGGTTATGGCAAGCTGAAGGGCTATAAAGACCGCGTTGAGTCCTACGTGCGACAGCACACTGATCACTTGGTGATTCAAAAAATAAAGACCAATAAGCCTATCACTAGCGTTGAAATAGAAGTCTTGGAAAGCTTATTGTTTGATTCAGCGACAGTAGGCTCTAAAGATGACTATGTTGATACCTATGGTGAGAAACCATTAGGTGAGTTTGTACGCAGTATTGTTGGCTTAGACCGCAATGCCGCTCAAGAAGCTTTTGCAGACTTTATTCTAGAAGGTAATTTGCGAGCTGATCAGATGACCTTCATAAACACAATTATTGGTTATCTCACCAAGAACGGCATAATCGCTAAAGAGATGCTGTTTGAGCCTCCATTTACAGACGTACATGATCAAGGTTTGTTGGGTGTGTTTGAGGATGCTGCTGCTACGAATGTTATCCGGTTAATAGATCGTATTAACGCGAATGTGAGCCCACAAGATAGCTACTACCAGGCCTGCTGATGAAAAAGCTAACAGGCACAGGCGCTTTTAGATGTTGGATTTCAGAAGCATCTCTATGAGCAAAGAGGCGGTCGCTAGAATACTACTTAATAGGGCAAGTCAAAACATTGATCAATGAGAAAGATATTTTTCCAGTTTGCAACTTAGAATTAGGAGATATAACGATATGAACAACAAATCTGGCTTTCAACTCCCAGGTGACACAGTTGATCGTATTTGGGAAGTTATCTCTGGAGTTATGCATGAAGAATATCAACTCCAAACCGTGAAGTCTCTCCGCTCGCTTCCCCGCGGTAACGTCAGTGCCGAAGAGTATTCGTTAATGTTGTCCGATATTTTATTCTTTTCTCTTGATCTAGATAAAGACTTTAAAAAGGTAGTGCCAGAGGAAAACCAGGTGAACGAACCTCGACTACATTATCTACGCATCTTATTAGGCTTACCAACAGCCTTAAACGACCTGGAAGGTTATAAGCTTTCCCAACTGCGA
>CAYGNS010000307.1:0-4015 GCA_964351295.1 uncultured Gammaproteobacteria bacterium | reverse complement strand
ATTTAAAGTCATTCTCTTTGGCCGCCGTGGCGTACATCTTATTGGCTATTTTCAGTAAAAGGTTTGGAAACCAGCGTTTAATCTTCAGCGCCCACATTTCCATGCCTTTGCCCACGGCAATTTCTGGCACGCCACGCTCCATCTTGCGAATAATTACTTCGGCGCAGTCTTCGGGCGACATTCCAGCATTAATATTGGTGTCGGTTTTGCCAAACGCTTGGCCGTCGCCAGTGAGTGCGTTTTCGGAAATGCTGGTGCGAATAAACCCCGGGGTGATGGTGGTTACTTCAATGTTCTTATGCGCCACTTCGGTACGTAGTGCATCAAAGAAGCCCATTACGGCGTGTTTGGCGGCGCAATAGCCAGTGCGAAACGGCGCGCCCACTTTACCGGCTACCGAGGCGGTTACGGCTACATGCCCAAAGCCTTGTTCAATCATCAATGGCACGACCACTTTGCTTAAAGCGATCTGCCCAAACACGTCCACCTCAAACAATTTGCGGTAGGTGTCCATCGTAGTGGTTAAAAAACTTGAGCGCTGCGAGATACCTGCGTTATTGATCAGCAGATCGACTTGGCCAAACGTATACCATGCGGCTTTAGCTTTACTCGCTAGGCTGGCTTCGTCAGTAACATCAAGCGTAAGCGCTACGGCATCGCTATTCTCGCTGCCCAGAGATTTACATTTTTGTGCGAGCTCTTCGAGCTTGTCGGTGCTGCGCGCACTTAAGATTAACTTGGCACCCCGTTGCGCAAACGCAATAGCCAGTGCCTCGCCAATACCGCTGGAGGCGCCTGTGATCCAGACAACTTGTTTATCAAAATTTTTTCGTTGGTTCATAGACAGTACTCCTTGAATAGATCCTGTTGTAAAGATTCTTGTTGTTTTGGCTTTGACCAATAGCTAGTCATTGTCTTTTTTAGGGAAGTTGAACTCAAGTACTTTGTGCTCGGCAGGCGGATATTCATGCGGTGCGGTGAGCAATGCTTGCCAACTTTGAATCCTGCACTCCAACACTAACAATGCAGCCGTGGGCATATTATGCAAGTTAGCAGTCGAGAGACTATTGGCGGCTGACGTCATAGCTGGGTTATGCCCCACCACCGCAACGCAATCGAGTTCATCGGGCAAGGCAAGCAGCTCGTTCAGCAACGTGGTTGCCGAAAACGTATACAGCGCCTCCTTTTTAGTCACCCGACAGCTGCACTGTTCGCCAATGACCTTGGCATAGTCGCGTGCGCGCACGGCAGGGCTGGTGAACACAGCTTGCAGGTTCAACTTAAAGTGCGCGAGCGTATCGTGTAAACGCGCAGCCATTACTGGCATGTTTTGTTTACCGCGCTTGCTTAGCTTGCGTTCATGATCTTGCGCATGCGGATCATCCCAACTGGATTTGGCATGGCGCACTAGAATTAAGTGTTTCACAGTCTGATCCGATAAGTTTAAAACCCTATCATACGCCTTTCGCTGTGAGAAAAAGAAAAGCCTCGGACTGATGATCGAAGTCCGAGGCTTTGGGCATCCTTGCGGGCACGAGGCCCCTAACGCTCCCTATAAAAAATGGTTGTAATCGAGGAGTGATTAACCAACCAAGCGGTTAAGCGTGCGCTTTACACAAACACAACCGCTCCTATTTAGTAAGACGTAAGTTAGCGCGGTTTGGATTCAGGATAAGGGGTGTTTAAGTTTAACCTTATGTAATATCCTTAGCGCGTTCTGGCTTACTCAACGAATCTTTGTGTCTCAATCACGCGCCACTATTTTTGCTCTGCTTGCTGTGTTGTGTTGGTCTACGGTGGCTACGGCCTTCAAACTCAGTTTGGCGCATCTAACGCCCATGCAGCTTATTTTTGTGGCCAGTGTGAGCGCCGTGCTGTTTATGCTCGCGTTGCTCAGCTATCAAGGACGATTGGCGCAATTGTTCGCGCAGAGTCGAACTACGTATGCCCGTTCGATGGGTTTTGCCCTGCTTAACCCCGTGCTGTATTACATTGTGTTGTTCTACGCGTATGCGCAACTTCCTGCGCAAGAAGCGCAGGCGCTTAACTATAGCTGGGCGATCGTTCTCACCTTAATGGCTGTGCCTTTTTTAGGGCATCGGCTGGGCCGTTTCGATGTGCTGGCCGCGCTAGTGTGTTATTTCGGGGTGTTGGTCATTGCCACGCGCGGCGATGTTTGGGCGCTTAATTTTAGCAACGGGCTTGGTGTAGCGATGGCGTTGCTTAGCACCTTGATTTGGTCGAGTTACTGGATTTTAAGTCGCCAAGATACGCGCGAACCCATTTTGGGCCTTACGCTCAATTTTCTGTTTGCCTTGCCCATGCTCCTCTTTATCTTATGGTGGAGTGGTGATCTTGCCACGCTCAACTCTAAGATAGCCCTGCAAGGTTGGCTGGGTGGTGTTTATGTGGGTTTGGTAGAAATTGGGCTAGGCTTCGTGTTTTGGCTGTACGCTATGAAGTTAGCGACTAACACGTCTAGGGTAGCCAATTTAATCTTTTTGGCACCGTTTTTGTCGCTGTTTTTTATTGCCACTTTTCTTAACGAAACCATCTACTCAAGTACTTTGGTGGGCTTAGGTTTTATTATTCTAGGCTTGGCCATTCAACAAAAGCTGGGGATTCAACTTGAAGAATAAGAACGATTCAATCGACACCCAATTGGTGAATGCGGGTCGCGACAAAGCGTATACCGGCAACGCTATAAACCCCAAAATTGTGCGTGCCTCTACGCTCGTGTTTGACTCAGTGGCGGCTATGCGCGAAGCCGGCAAGCATCGTGGCGACCGCATTGAATATTATGGGCGCCGTGGTACCAGTACCACGTTTGCGTTTGAACAGGCCATGTGTGAGTTCGAACAGGCGCAGGGTTGCTTTATTTACCCGAGTGGCACGAGCGCGCTCACTACCGCCTTGCTAGCCTTTCTTAACCCAGGTGATCACTTGTTGATGGTAGACACCGCCTACGAACCAACGCGCGATTTTGCGTCGGGCACTTTGCGCGATAAGGGCGTGGAGCTGAGTTTTTATGACCCCGTGAACACCGACGCTCTTGCGGCTCTGATTAAGCCCAACACGCGCGTCATTTTTATGGAGTCGCCCGGCAGTTTAACCATGGAAGTGCAGGACATACCTAAGATTGTAGAAATGGCTACCGCGCACAACATCATCACCATTCTGGATAATACCTATGCAACGGCTTATAACTTTATGCCCATCGCCGCAGGGGTGGATGTAAGTGTGCAGTCGGCTACTAAATATATTTGCGGGCACTCTGATGTGATGCTGGGGGTTAGTTGCGCCAATGCAAGAGCTTGGCCCCAATTACAAAAAACCAGTGCACAATTGGGTTTGTGTGCGGGTGTAGACGACGTTTATACGGCACTACGCGGCTTGCGCACTTTAAGCATTCGCTTGCGTCAACACAGCGACAATGCGTTGCAGGTAGCGCAATGGTTAGCCGCCCGAAGCGAAGTAGACCATGTGCGCCATCCAGCACTTGCAACGTGTCCGGGGCACGCATTTTTTAAGCGCGATTTTAATGGGGGTAATGGGCTATTCGCCTTTGTACTGAACGATGCCCAACCTCAGGCCATTGCCGCCATGTTGGACGGATATCGGCATTTTAAACTGGGCTTTTCATGGGGCGGTTACGAAAGCCTCGTGTTGCATGCGCACGGTTTGCAACAGCGGCAATTCCCAACGTTGCGCAACAGTCAAGCGGTGATCCGCTTACACATTGGCTTGGAGTCGGTGGACGATTTGCTCGAAGACCTCAATGATGGTTTCGAGCGATTCAACGCTGCCAGCTAGTTGCAAGCCGTTACCCTTCGAGTTCTTCCCAGCGCGCGTAGGCAGCATTGAGTTGCTCTTGTGCCGCGGCTACCGCTTCGGCATGTTCGGCAATAACTTGCGGGGTCTGTGCATAGAAATTGGGATCGTTCATCTCGCTCGCTTTGGTTTCGAGCAGGCGCTCCAAGCGTTCGATTAATGCCGGTAGCTCTTGCAGTTCACG
>CAYGNS010000306.1:0-4021 GCA_964351295.1 uncultured Gammaproteobacteria bacterium | reverse complement strand
TCCGCATGCTGTCTAAATACGGCGCTAATTTAGGCGCTTGTGCAACGATCGTAACGTCTAGATTGCTGATAGCGTAGCCCGCCTCGGTCATCTTGCCCGCCACCGTTCGCACTAATTCGCGGCTGTCTATACCCTTCCAACGAGCGTCGGTATCCGGAAAATGCTGTCCGATATCGCCCAGGGCTAGGGCACCTAAAATAGCATCGCAGAGCGCGTGCAACACCACGTCGGCATCAGAATGTCCGAGCAGGCCATGGGTATGCGCTATCGTGACCCCGCCCAACACCAAAGCGCGCTCAGGCACGAGGCGATGCACATCATAGCCGTGACCTATGCGCATAGGGCTACTGTCTCGCTCTGTTGCGACAAAGGGCTTGTCTGGGCGGGGCTATTAATCATCATCTTCGTCGTCATCGCCCGACACGACATCGACCACCGCGGCGCCCACTTTAAACGGAATTTTGGCGACTTCGATAGTGGTATCCACCACGACCCCAACCGCCGTACCAATGCAGCCACTTAGGGCCAAACACAGCAGTAATCCTGCCCATATTCTCAGTGTGTTTTTCATACTTATTGGGCTCAACCGAGTCGTGTTCCAACACCTGTGTACGATAGCATGACTGCGCGGTGCTGAACACAGAGCCGTTTATTTCAACAGACGAATCTAGAGCAAAAATTGCTCAGCTATCAGTAAATCGTGCGCCGTCGTAATTTTGATATTATTCACCGACCCCTTTACCAACTTCGGCCGAAATCCAGCGTGCTCCAGTGCTGACGATTCATCCGTGATCGCAAAGCCCTGTTCGATCGCATCACTGAGCGCTGTTTTAAGCACACCATAGCGAAACATTTGGGGCGTTAACGCATGCCAAATTTCGTCGCGTTTAAGGGTTGATACTACGCGTTCGTCTTGGGCGATCTTAAGCGTATCCCGAGCAGGCACCGCAAGTAAGCCACCAATGGGGTCGTCCACAAGGCTGTCATACAACAACCGCAGATCGTCACTTTCGACACAGGGTCGCGCTGCATCGTGCACCAACACCCAGTCGTGTTCGTCAGCGCGTCCGGTTAACGCAAACAGTCCATTAAGTACGCTTTGCGCGCGGCTCGATCCGCCCGCGGTAAACACAATTTGTTGACGATGCAAACACTCCGCCAATACTTGATTGTGCTCGACTAAACGACGCGCCGTTGTGTCTTGTTCAGGCACACAGACCACTAGTGCGGCTAACTCAATGTTGCTCAACAACACTTCGATGCTGTGTTCGAGTACGGTCTTGTCAGCAATTCGCAAGTATTGCTTGGGCGTGTTGTTCTGCATACGCGTACCCGCACCTGCAGCCGGCAACACCGCCCACACTTTACTGGGCGGCGACATAGGCTTCGAGCCGGTGGATCAGTCGTTCTACAAACAGATCTGAGATTGCGCCATCGTTGTTAATCACCACATCGGCCACCGCTGGATACAGTGCTTTACGTTCTTGGTACAAGCCCTGCAACGGTAAGCGTGCTGGCTTTACTAAACCACGCATGTCGTTAACACTCACACGCCGCAACATCGTAGCAAGGCTGATATTAAGGTAAACACGAACGCCTATTTCGCCCAGATGCTGCATCGCCTTGGCGCTATAAACAGCACTGCCACCGGTTGAGATGATTGTGTTAGTACAGGTCAAGGTCGAAAGTATGGTTTCTTCAACGCGCAAAAAGTATGGCAAGCCGCGCAGATTAACAATATTTTGGATCTGCAGCTGGGTCACCTGCTCAAGCAAATGATCGGTGTCTAAAAACGCCATACCGAGCCTTTTGGCCAAGCGTTTACCCACCGTACTTTTGCCTGAACCCGGCATACCGATCAGCACGATATTGCTGCGGTTACCAGAACGAGACGACCGCAAAAATTCAGCAATTGCCCCGTGTCCTTGCTCTATCGAGTCCAACATTATTCTAACCTGATTAATTTAAACCAATGCTAGTTGGTCGTTTCAGCCGACTTTAAACTGTCTGCGGGGATGCGCGAATCAGTCACCCAGTCTAAATGCATGCTGTCACTTTCAAAGGAATTGCCATCCTTGTCCACAAAAAAGCGTCCAAACGCCACCGAATTCTTAACGATACTAGCGGCACCAATCCGTGTGTACTCAAAAATAATGCTTTTGGAGATGCGTGCGCCCTCGCGAATATAGCAACCATGGCCAATCCAAGTTGGCCCCATAATCATCGCCCCGCCCTCGACCGTAGTGCCAGAGCCTATATAAACCGGACCCTGAATTTCACAGTTATCCCAATCGACATTGGTATTCAAACCCACCCACACACCGGGCCTAATTTGAGTGCCAGGCATGGGAATGGTGCGCAGCTCGCCTTGCATGATTTTTTGATTCGCTTCCCAATAATCGCTTATACGACCGATATCCACCCAGTTGAACGGTAAATCGATGGAATGAAAAGGTAAGCCCTTAGCCACGATTTGAGGGAACAGATCGCCTCCAATATCATATTGCTGGCCCGAGGGAATAAGATCAATCACTTCGGGTTCGAAGATATAGATGCCCGTATTCACTTTATTGGACAGCGCTTCTTCAACGGCAGGCTTTTCTTGAAACGAAATTATTTGGCCTTTTTCATTGCTCACTACAACACCATAAGAGCTCACGTCCTCGGGCTCAACGGCATGGGTACAAATACTGGCGACTGCTCCACTCTTCCAATGTTCGCGCACGGCTTTAGTAAGATCTAAGTCGATCAGCGCATCACCGCATACAACCAAAAAAGTGTCGTCAAAAAAACCACCAAAATCTTGAATTCGCTTGATGCCACCGGCCGACCCCAGCGCTGTGGATTTGATCTCGCCATCGGCTATATAGCCTTCAAACGAGTAGCCAATTTCAACCCCAAAGCGCTCACCATTGCCAAAGTAACTTTCAATTTTTTCTGGTAAATGGCTAACGTTAATCATGATCTCGTTAAAACCATGCCGAGCAAGCTCTTCCACTATGTATTCCATTACCGGTTTACCGATAATTGGAATCATCGGCTTGGGCATTTCATTGGTGAGCGGACGAACACGCGTCCCACGTCCCGCCGCCAAAATCATCGCTTTCATGTATTCTTCCTTGACGCATGGAGCGCCACTGCATTGAGTGGCGCTATTATAGAGACTTGCCCAACTTTTTGAAGCCTTTCGCTACTTACTCGCCGATTCGGTCACTGCATTGCCGTGACCGTAATGCGGTTTAGTGAGGCTTAGACTTAGTAAAGGTCATACCATTATCAGACACGTCCACGCGGACTAGCTCGCCCGCCGCAAACTCGCCCGCCAACAATTTTTGCGCTAAAGGGTTCTCCAGCAGTTGTTGAATCGTACGCTTGAGCGGTCTGGCACCATAGACTGGGTCGTAGCCCGCTTCGGCCACTCGGTCGAGCGCCGCCGGAGTCACTTCTAAATAGATGTCTTGATCGGCTAGACGTTGGCGCAAGATGTCGATCTGAATATCCGCAATCGCACGCAATTCACTGCGACCAAGCGCGTGAAACACCACAATCTCGTCCACCCGATTGATAAACTCAGGCCGGAAATGAGCCGTAACACGCTGCATTACTTGATCTTTCATTTGCGCGTAATTGCCTTTGGGGTCCTCGGTGGCTTGAATGGCTTCTGAGCCTAAATTGGAGGTCATGATGATGACACAATTTTTAAAATCGACGGTACGCCCCTGACCGTCCGTCAGACGGCCATCATCAAGCACCTGTAGCAGAATATTAAAAACATCGGGATGGGCTTTTTCAACTTCGTCTAGCAAAATTACCGAGTAAGGCTTGCGGCGCACCGCTTCGGTTAGGTAGCCGCCTTCTTCGTATCCCACATACCCAGGAGGCGCGCCAATCAGGCGGGCCACCGAATGCTTTTCCATAAACTCTGACATGTCGATTCGCACGAGCGCGTTTTCTGTATCGAACATAAATTCAGCCAAAGCTTTGGTTAGTTCCGTTTTACCAACCCCAGTTGGGCCCAAGA